>JASHSR010000530.1 GCA_030038645.1 Gammaproteobacteria bacterium | reverse complement strand
AGCGAGCGGCCGGCCTGCGCCGCGCCCGCGGCGGGCCGCTGCCCGAGGGGCAGCGCCTGCCAGATGGCCCGGTCGTCGAGCGCGGCATCGACCATGAGCAGCAGCATCGTGGTGGCGATCAGGCACCAGCCGGCCGTCCCGACGCTCACGAACGCGACCGTTTGCATGCGGCTGTAGGCGACGCACGCGCCGAGCAGATAGACCTCGATCATCGTCCACGGCCTGAGCGCGAGTGCCCACCGGTACAGGCTCCCGAGCGGCGAGGGCCCATCGCGATCGGCCGGCCGCGCGGGGCGCAGCCGGATGCCGGCGAGCACGCACGTGACGAGCGCGAGGTACACCCAGGGCAGTACGATGCTGAACGCGGCGACGATCACCGCGAGCGAGGGGAAGCCCGCGGTCCAGAGCGCCTCGACGCCGCTCGCGAGGGCGCTGCGGCGCACCGCGCCGTCCGCATAGACGACCATGAAGGGCGCGAAGCAAGTCGGCAGCCACACCAGCAGGGCGGCCGTGACGAAGGCGAGCGAGGTGTCGAGCGCGCGGGACGGCGGGCGCGCGAGCGTCTTGCGGCAGCGGCGGCATTCCGCGCGAAAGCCGTGCGGGACGCGCGCGAGGCGCTGCCAGAGCCCGCAGTCCGGGCACGCGAGGAGCTCGTGGTCGTGCACGCCCTCGTGCGGGTCCAGCCCGCCCTCGCGCGGGGCATGCCTCTCGGGGACTCGCTCGGCTCGTCTCATGCGCTGTCGCTGGCCTCGTGAGAAGCGGAGCATACGCCCGCAGCAACGCCCGGAGCATACGCGCGTTTCGCTCCGGGCCGCGCTGCGCGTGTGCGGGAGCGCCACGCGCGTGGGAGCGTCTCGCGCGCCGGAGCGCCTGGAGCGGCCGGTGGAACGGACCTTGCTACCTCGGTACGATCGGCGGCAAAGGAGGCCTGCGCCTATGCGATGGCTGCTGCTCGCCGCTCTATCGTGCGTGACCGCGGTGCCTTCGCTCGCGCGCGCACCCGATTACGGCCCCAATCTCGAGGGCTTCGACTATCCCTATCACGTGCAGTTCTACCGCTTCAGGACGCAGGCGCAGAGCTACGTGATGGCGTACATGGACGTGGCGGCGGACGCATCGAAGCGCGGCGTGGGAGCCGGCCGCACCGTCGTGTTGCTGCACGGCAGGAGCTTCTGCGGCGCGACGTGGGCGAGGACCATCGCGACGCTGCACTCGGCCGGCTTCCGGGTGGTGGTCCCCGACCAGCTCGGATTCTGCAAGTCATCGAAGCCCGTCAACTATCAATACAGCTTCGAGCAGCTCGCCGTGAACACGCGCCTGCTCCTCGACAACCTGAAGGCGGGCCGCATCATCCTCGTGGGCCATGCGATGGGCGGAATGCTCGCGGCGCGCTACGCGCTCATGTTCCCTCAGGAGGTGACCGAGCTCGTGCTGGTCGATCCGCTCGGGCTCGAGGACTGGAAGGCCGAGGGAGTGCTGTATCTCACCATCGACGAGCGGTACGCCCTCGAGCTGCAGAACACGGCCGCGCGCATCAAGCGCTACGAGCTCGAGAGCTACTATGGCGGGCGCTGGAAGCCCGCCTACGACATCTGGGTGCGGCTGCTCGCATCGCTCTACACCGGGGGCGGGCGCGAGCGCTATGCGTGGAATCAGGCGCTCATCTCCGACATGATCTTCACGCAGCCGGTGCTCTACGAGCTCGACCGCCTCGCCATGCCGACCGTGCTGTTCGTCGGCGCGCTCGATCGCACGGAGCCGTTCAGGGATACCGCCCCTCCGCGGGTCGCGGCGCGGCTCGGCGACTATCCGGAGCTCGGCCGCCGCGCCGCCCTGCGCATCCCCGACGCGAGGCTCATCGAGCTCGAGGGGGTCGGACACGTGCCCCAGATCGAGGCGCCGGAGCGCTTCAACGCGGCCTTGTTGCAAGCGATCGAGCATCCTCCCGCGGCTCGCCGCCCGGGCTCTGACCCTCACCCGTGACCCCGAGGCGCCGCTGCAGCAGGGGGCTCGTGGTGGTGTACTGCAGGTGGACTTTCTCGCCCGGCGCGAGATAGGCGCGCACCGCGAACGCGGCGAGCGCCGCCTCGTGGAAGCCGGAGAGGATCAGCTTCTTCTTGCCCGCATAGTCGTTGATGTCGCCGACCGCGAAGATGCCGGGCACGCTCGTCTGAAAGCCCGCGGTGTCGACGGGGATGGTGCGGCGATGCAGCTCGAGACCCCACTCGGCGATGGGGCCGAGCTTCGGGTGTAAGCCCCAGAAGACGAGCAGCTGGTCGAGCGAGACCGTCCGAGTGACGCCGTCGCGCGCGAGCACGCGCACGGCGCGCAGCGCGCCGTCCTGCTCGAGGAGCGACTGGACCTGCCCTTCGATGTGGTCGAGCCGTCCCGCCTCCCGCAGCGCGAGCATCCGCTCGACGGAGGCCGGAGCCGCCCGAAACTCCGCGCGCCGGTGAATGAGCACGATGCTTCGCGCCTTCTCGAGGAGCTCGAGCGTCCAGTCGAGCGCGGAGTCTCCCCCGCCCAGGATGACGAGATCCTTGCCCGCGAGCGGCGCGGCGTCCTTCACTCGATAGTGGATGGACACGCCCTCGTGACGCTCCGCCCCTTCGATCCCGAGGCGCCGCGGCTGGAACGAGCCGACGCCGCCCGCGATGATCACCGCGCCCGCATCGAAGCGCGCGCCGCGGTTGGTGACCACATCGAACCGCCGGTCCGCGCGGGGCTTGACCTCGGTCACTTCCTGCCCGAGATGCAGGCCCGGAGCGAAGGGGCGGATCTGCTCGGCGAGGCGCTCGATGAGCTCCCGCGCAGTGCAGACCGGGATCGCCGGAATGTCGTAGATCGGCTTGTCCGGATAGAGCTCGATGCACTGGCCCCCGATCTGGGGCAAGGAATCCACGACCTCGGCGCGCAGGCCGAGGAGCCCGAGCTCGAAGACTTGGAACAGTCCGATGGGACCTGCTCCGACGATCACCACGTCGGTGACCGTCGCGAGCTTCGAGCGCTCAAGCGACAAGGACGTTCTCCAAGGCGATGCGCTCGCTCTTGCGGGCCTCGCCCGCGCTCGCCGCGAGCCCTTTCTGCGCGAGCCAGGCCGGGTTGAAGAGCCGTGATTGATACTTCGCTCCGCCGTCGCAGAGCACGGTGACGACCGTGTGGCCGGGGCCGAGCTCGCGCGCGACCCGCACGGCCGCCGCGACATTGATGCCGCTCGTGCTGCCGAGGAACAGGCCCTCCTCGCGCAACAGCCGGTACACGTGGCGGACGGTATCGCTGTCCTCGACGTGGACGGCGTCGTCGACCGGCGCGTTCGCGAAGTTGGCGGTGACGCGGCCGATGCCGATGCCCTCGGTGATGGAGCCGGAGCCGGTCGCCTTCAGCACGCCGTTGCGAACGAACTCGTAGAGGCTGCTGCCGGGGGGGTCCGCGAGCACGCAGCGGACGGCGCTGAGCTGCGACTTCAAGTACTCGGAGACGCCCGCGAGAGTGCCACCGGTGCCCGCGGCGGCGACGAACGCGTCGATCCGGCCGCCGGTCTGCTCCCAGATCTCCGGGCCCGTGGTCTCGACGTGCGCGCGGCGGTTCGCCGTGTTGTCGAACTGGTTCGACCAGATCGCGTTGCGGAGCGAGGCCGCGAGGCGCTGAGCGACCTTCTGGTACTGATTCGGGTTGCTGTACGGCACGGTCGGCACCTTGTAGACCTCCGCGCCGAGCATCTCGAGCAGCTGGTATTTCTCGGGCGACTGGTTGTCCGGCATCACGATGATGCAGCGATAGCCGCGCGCGTTGCAGACGTGCGCGAGCCCGATGCCGGTGTTGCCGGCGGTTCCCTCGACGACGATGCCGCCGGGCCCGAGCTCGCCGCGCTTCTCGGCGTCGTCGATGATGGCCCGCGCCGCGCGGTCTTTCACCGAGCCGCCCGGGTTCATGAACTCCGCCTTGCCGAGGATCTCGCAGCCGGTCTGCTCGCTCAGGGCGCGCAGGCGAATGAGCGGCGTGTGGCCGACCGTTCCCGCGAACCCGTTCTGCACGCTCATGCGACGCCCCTCAGAGCTTCCGTGAGAGATTGAATGGCGGCCTCGCCGCGCTCGGCGGCGGCCACATCGCCGATGATGAGCAGCGCCGGAGCCGCGATGCGCTCGGCGCGGGCGAGGGATGCGATCTCGCCGAGCGAGCCCCGGAGCACGCGCTCCCCGGGCAGCGTCGCCCGCTCCACCACTGCGGCGGGCCGCTCGCGCGGCGCGCCCGCCGCGAGCAGCCGGCTCACGATGTCCTCCATCTGCGAGACCGCCATGTAGAACACGACCGTATGCCGCGGCCGCGCGAAGGCGTGCCAGTCGAGCCCGTCGCCGTCGGCCACATGTCCCGCGGCGAAGGTCACCGACTGCGCGATCTCCCGCTGGGTAAGAGGAATGGCGGCCGCGGCGGCCGCGGCGAGCCCGGCCGTGATGCCGGGCACGACCGTCACGGGGATCCCGCGCCGCGCGAGGACGCGGATCTCCTCGCCGCCGCGCCCGAAGATGAGCGGATCGCCGCCCTTCAGGCGCGCGACCCTCGCGCCCCGCTCGGCATGGCTCACCATCAGCTCGTGGATGCGCTCCTGGTCGGTGCGGCAGCCCCCGAGGCTTTTGCCGACGAAGATCCGCTCCGCCTCGCGCCGCGCGCGGTCGAGCACGCCCTGGGAGACCAGGCGGTCGTAGAGCACGACATCGGCCTGCTGCAGCAGCTGCAGTGCCCGCAGCGTCAGGAGGTCCGGATCGCCGGGGCCGGCGCCGATGAGGTAGACCTCCCCGACCTTGGGGCGGCCGTCGCGGAACGTCGCGAGCTCCCGGGCGAAGGCCGCGTCTGCCGCGCCCGCATCGTCCGCCAGCACCCGCTCGCTCACGGCGCCGCCGAGGATGCGCTCCCAGAAGGGCCGCCGCTCGCTCGGACGGAGCGCCTGCTGCACGGCGCTGCGCCGCGCGCCTGCGAAGCGGGCGAGCGCCCCCAGCCGCGCGGGAAGCAGCGCCTCGAGCTGCTCCCGCAAGCGCCGGGCGAGCACGGGCGCGGTGCCTTGCGATCCGATCGCCACGATGACCGGCGAGCGATCGACGATCGCGGGCAGGATGAAGCTCGAGAGCCGCAGGTCATCCACGACGTTGACGGGGAGATGGCGCTCGCTTGCGGCGGCCGCGACGGACGCATTGATGTAAGGGGAGTCTGTCGCCGCGACCACGAGCGTCGCCTCCGCGAGCTGCTGCGGCTCGAACGCCGCCGGGAGGTGCCTCACGCGCCCCCGCTCCCGCGCCACCAGGTCGGCGGCCGGCCTCGAGAGCTCGGGGGCCACGAGCGTCACCCGCGAGCCGCACCTCGCGAGCAGCTCCGCCTTGCGGGCGGCGACGGCTCCGCCGCCGACGACCACGGTCTCACGGTCCTGCACACGCAGAAAGATCGGCAGATGGTCCATGGAGGGATTTTCCGCGCGGCAGCCGCGCGACGCTAGCTCTGGACGGCCGCCGTACGCACCTGGGGATGCAGGCCGCACTCCCGGGCTTCGGGGTTCTCCCACCACCAGCGGCCGGCGCGGCTCGCCTCGCCCGGCTGCACCGCGCGGGTGCACGGCGCGCAGCCGATGCTCGGGTACTGCCGGTCGTGCAGCACGTTGTACGGGAGCTTGCGCGTGCGGATGTAGGACCAGACCTGGTCCTCCGTCCAGTCGAGCAAGGGGCTCACTTTGTACAGCCCGTGCTGAGCGTCCCACTCGACCGGCGAGCCGAGCGCGCGGGCCTTCGATTGCTCGCGCCGCACGCCGGTGACCCAGGCGGAGTAGCCGGTCACGAAGCGCTTGAACGGCACGACCTTGCGCACGTTGCAGCAGGCGAGGCGCGCCTCGGGGCTGTGGAAGAAGCCGTTGATGCCCTCCCGGGCGACGAGGCCGCTCAGCTCCTCGGCGTCGGGATAGATGACGCGGATGCGGTTCCCGTACCGGCGCTGCAGCTTCTCGAGCAGCTCGTAGGTCTCCTCGTGGAGCCGCCCCGTGTCGATGCTCACGATATCGATCTGCGGCACGTCGGTGCAGATTAGGTCCGTGAGGACCATCGCCTCCGCCCCGAGGCTGTTCGCGTAGACGACGCGCCCGAACCGGCCCACGGCCTCGGAGAGCAGCCCGCGGATCGCCGCGGCCTTCGATTCCAGCTCGAGTGTGAGGACCTGGCCCATGGTGCGTGAATCGCACTGTATCGGTCACAATGCGGTAACAGAACGAATCATTACTTCTGTGGGTCTGCGGGGTAGTTATGTACGCAGGCCGGGCACCGGGCGCGCGGCGGAGCGGGCGCACGCCGGCGGCCCTGTCCAGACGATCCGGGCATATGCAGATTCGCAATCGTTATGAGCGGCGGACGCCCGGCCGGCCGATCATGCGTGCGGCCCGCAGGGGGGCCGGGGGACTCGATCGATGAAACTGCATCAGTTGCGATACCTCGCAGCGGTGGCCCAGAGCGGACTCAACATCACGGCGGCCGCGCAGAAGCTGCACACCTCGCAGCCCGGCGTGAGCAAGCAGATCAAGCTGCTCGAGGACGAGCTCGGCTTCCAGATCTTCACGCGCGAGGGCCGCAATCTCACGCGCATCACGCCCGCGGGCCAGCAGGTCATCGAGCGCGCGGTGCGGATCCTGCAGGAGACGCAGGCGATCCGGGACCTCGCGACGGAGTTGCGCGACGAGGGCCGCGGCAGCCTCTCGATCGGCACCACCCACACGCAGGCGCGCTACGTCCTGCCGGATGTCATCCGCGACTTCCGCGCGAGCTATCCGCAGGTGCGCCTCAATCTGCATCAAGGCACGACCGAGCAGATCGCGGAAATGGTGGCCCAGGACCGCATCGACTGCGCGATCGCGACCGGCTCGGAGCACCTCTTCGGGGACATGACGCTCCTGCCGTGCTATCGCTGGCACCGGGTGATCGTCGTGCCCCGCGAGCACCCGCTCGCGGACGTTCAGCGTCCGACCTTGAAGCAGCTCGGCGCCTATCCCATCGTCACATACACGTTCAGCTTCACCGGGCCGTCCTCGCTCCAACAGGCCTTCGCCAAGGCGGGCCTCACCCCGGACGTGGCGATCACGGCGCGCGACGCCGATGTCATCAAGGCGTACGTGCGCCTGGGGCTCGGCGTCGGCATCGTCGCGGAGATGGCGGTCGATCCGCGCGAGGACGCGGACCTCGTCGCGATCGACGCCTCGCACCTGTTCGCCCCGCACGTGACGTGGATCGGCTTCCGCCGCGGCGTGCTCCTGAGGAAGTACATGTACGACTTCATCCAGCTGCTCGCGCCGCATCTCGATCGGCGCCTGGTCGACCGCGCGCATCGCATGTCGAGCTCGGCGGAGGTGGCCGAGCTCTTCACGAGCGTCGTGCTGCCGGAGCGCTGATATCATCCGCGCATGGCCGGGCTGTACTTCGAGGAGTTCGAGGTGGGGCGCAAGTTCGCGCACGCCGTGCGCCGCACCGTGACCGAGACCGACAACGTCCTGATCACCGCCTTGACGATGAACCCGGCCGCCGTCCACCTCGATAAGGAGGCCGCGAAGGGGACCGAGTTCGGCGAGCCGCTCGTGAACAGCGTGCTCACGCTCGGGCTGATGGTCGGGATCTCCGTGTACGACACGACTTATGGCACCACCATCGCGAACCTCGGCTGGGAGAAGGTGAAATTCCCGCGGCCGGTGCGCGTCGGAGACACGCTGCGCATCGAGACCACCGTCGTCGCGAAGCGCGAGAGCCGCTCGCGCAAGGACTCCGGCATCGTCACGTTCGAGCATCGCGCGTTCAATCAGCGCAACGAGGAGGTCGCCTCCTGCCTGCGCGCCGCGCTGATGCTGAAGAGGCCGGCCGCGTGAGCGCCCGATCCTGGCTCTTCGTGCCGGGCGATAGCGAGCGCAAGCAGGCGAGGGGGGTCGAGAGCGCCGCCGATGCGTTGATCCTCGACCTCGAGGATTCCGTCGCGCCGCGGCGGCGGCCGCGGGCGCGGCAACAGGTCGCGGCGTTCCTGAGCGGCCGGCCCCGGCGCGGCGCGCAGCAGCTGTGGGTGCGGGTCAACGGCCTCGCGAGCGGGGAGCTGCTCGAGGATCTCGCGGCGGTGATGGCGAGAGCGCCGGACGGCATCGTGCTGCCGAAGGTCTCCTCGCCGGAGGAGGTGCTCGAGGTGCATCACTATCTCTCGGCGCTCGAGAAGCGCGAGAGCCTCGAGCGCCAAACGGGATTGCTCGTCATCGCGACGGAGACGCCACAGGCGGTGCTCGGGCTCTCCCGCTTCGCCGCGACGCTGCCGGCTGGCGCGCCGTCGCCCGCCGGGTGGCCGTGCCCGCGGCTGACGGCCCTCACCTGGGGCGCCGAGGACCTGTCGGCGGCGCTCGGCGTGCGCGAGAAGGTGGCCGCCGATGGGGCGCTGACGTTCACCTTCGAGCTCGCGCGCGCGCTTTGCCTGCTCGCGTCTGCGGCGGCGGGCGTGCAGGCGATCGACGGCGTCCATGCCGATTTCGCCGACCGGGAAGGCCTCGCGCGCGAGCTCGCGCGGGCCCGCCGCGATGGGTTCACCGGCAAGCTCGCCATTCACCCCGATCAGGTCGAGCCCATCAACGCCGCATTCACGCCGACAGAGAGCGAGGTCGCGGGCGCGCGCCGGATCGTCGCCGCATTCGCCGCGTCGCCCGATATCGGGGTGACGAGCGTCGACGGGAAGATGATCGACCGGCCCCACCTGCTTCAGGCGCAGCGGCTGCTCGCCGCCGCGGAGGCGCTCGGCCGCAAGTGAGCCCCCGGGGCGACGCAGGTGCCGCATCCTGCCGGAAGCGAGGGTACGGGACGCCGCCATCGGCCGCCCGCAAGGACCTATTTCCCCGGCTCGGTCTCGGGCGGCAGGCGCAGCAGATCCTCGGGCGTATCGATGTCGATGCCCGCGTTCGCGAGCTCGAGGGCGACCACGCGCCCCTCGGCGCGGCGGAGCAAGTCGCGGGCGCCGCGATCGCCTCGCAGCGCGGCGAGCTGTGGGAAATCCGCGCGCGGGAAGATGGCCGGCACGCCGACGATCGCGTCATAACGCGAGGCGACGATGCAGTGGGGCTGGCGGCGCCAGACGCCGGCGAGCCGCTTGAGATCCTCCACCGTCACGGCCGCCTGATCCGCGAGCAGGAGCAGTACGCCGTCGCAGCTCGCCGGCAGATGCGCGATGCCGATGCGGATCGAGCTTGCGATGCCTTCGGACCACTCGCGATTGACGATGACCGACGCCGTCGAATGCCGCAGGAGGGGCGCGAGATCGGCGGCGTGAGCCCCGAGCACGACGAGGACGGCCTGGCCGGCGATCTCGGCGGCGTTCGCGACGGTCCGGTGAAGGAGAGGCCGGCCTTGCACGCGGACGAGCTGCTTCGGTGAGCCGAAGCGCGTCGATGCGCCCGCAGCGAGCACCAGGGCGTGAAGGGCGGACGGCTCAGAGGCCTGTGGCGCCGGCTCCATATTGGAGCACCTCCGCCCGGAGCTGGCGCTCCTCGAGAATGGAGTCCGCATTCACGTGCGCGGCTCGACGCCAGTCATCCACGGTGTAGCCGCGGCCGGTGAGGGCCTCGAGGGCGCCCCTCGATTCGACGAGCCGCTCGAGGAGCGCTGCGCAGCGGCCGAGCTCCTCGAGCATCGGCGACGCCTCCGTGCGGCCGGCGCGATAAGCGTCGGACGCCGCCTGGAGCGCGGCGCGCGCGGCGGCGACCGAGGCCAGCGCGGCTCGCAAGGGCTCGAGCGCCGCGCCGTGGCCGAGAGCGGCGCCCGAAGCGGGTGCG
>JASHSR010000529.1 GCA_030038645.1 Gammaproteobacteria bacterium | reverse complement strand
GCTGCGATCGCTGCTGGTCGTCGCGGCTCACCAGGTCGAGTACTCGCGCAACCCGCCCCAGGCGACGGTGCACGCGGCGGTCGACGCGGCGCGAGCTCTCGGTGAGCCTCGGGCAAGCGGGCTCGTCAATGCGGTGCTGCGCCGGTTCGTCAGCGAGCGCGCGACGCTGCTCGCGCGCGTCGATGCGGACCTCGCTTCCGCGACGGCGCACCCCGAGTGGCTGGTGAACGAGCTGCGCCGCGCATGGCCCGATGAGGCGTCATCGGTGCTCGCCGGCAATAACGCGCATCCGCCGCTCGTGCTTCGGGTGGATCGCTCGCGAGGGGAGGTGGACGCCTATCTCGCCGAGCTCGCCCGAGCGGGCTGTCCGGGCCGCAAGCTCGCCTGGGCGCCCGATGCCGTCGAGCTCGAGCGCCCCGTGCCCGTCGGCGAGCTCCCGGGATTCGCCGAGGGACGCGTCTCGGTGCAGGACGCGGGCGCGCAGCTCGCGGCACCGCTCCTCGATGCGCGGCCCGGCATGCGCGTGCTCGACGCCTGCGCCGCGCCAGGCGGCAAGACGCTGCACGTGCTCGAGCGCACGGACGGGCTCGAGGACCTGCTGGCGGTCGACATCGATCCGGCTCGGTTGCGGCGCGTGGAGGACAACTTGAGGCGCGCACGCCGGCACGCGCGGCTCGCCGTGCTGGACATCCGCTCACTTGCCGCCTCGACTTCGCCTTCCGGCGTGCCCGAGCCTTCGGGCACGCCCGGGCTTGCGCATGCGCCGGAGGCTTCCGGCGCCGCCGGCCAGCTGCTCGGCGGCCGGCTCTTCGACCGAGTCCTGGTCGATGCCCCCTGCTCCTCGACCGGCGTCATCCGCCGCCATCCCGACATCAAGCTGTTGCGGCGGCGCGAGGATGTCGATGCCTGCGCGGCGGCCCAGCTCGAGATTCTGCGCGCCGCTTTTCGCCTGCTCGCCCCCGGCGGGCGCCTGCTCTATTGCACCTGCTCGGTGCTGCCCGAGGAGAACGACCGCCTGGTTGCAGCTTTCCTCGGCGCCGAGCCCCTCGCGCGGCCGGCGCCCATGCCGCGCGCCGCCGAGCTTGCGCCGGGCGCCCGGGACTGCCCGATCGGCGTCCAGCTGTTGCCGGGCGCCCGAGCGGGCACCGACGGCTTCTATTATGCTTGTCTCGAAAAGACAACAGCGGGAAACTGACGGGGGACTTCAGGTGCGGGGATTCATGACCAGGGCAATCGCCATGGCGGCAGCGACGGCGCTCTCACTCGCGCTGACCGGCCGCGTCCGGGCCGACGCGCTCGACGGCGTGCTCCAGGTGGCCTCCGCGTACGTCGATGTCGACCACTCGGTGTACCAGTTGCACGCGCGCATCGAGTATCCGATGACACCGGCGATCGAGGACGCGCTCCGCGACGGAGTCACGCTGTCTTTCGAGCTCGAGGCGCGCATCACGCGCGACCGGCGCTTCTGGTTCGATCCGATCGTCGCCGATGTGACCTTGCGGCGCGAGCTGGTCTATCACAGCATCAGCGACCGCTACGTCGTGCGCGACGCGCGCAGCGACGAGCAGCAGAGCTTCTCGACGCTCGACGACGCGCTCGCCTTCCTGAGCAAGGTGGACGGCTGGCCGATCCTGGTCTCCTCCCAGCTCGTGCAAGGCGAGCAGTATCACGTCAGCGTGCGTGCGGGCATCCGCCGGGGACGGCTGCCGGCTTCCTTGCGCGCCCTGCTGTTCTGGACCAACGATTGGCACCGCGTGAGCGGGTGGTACATATGGACGCTCCCGAGCTGAGCACCGCCCGCGTGCGCCGGAGCGGCTACCTCCTCGCCCTGCTGTGGGGCGGCGTCGGAGCGGGCGCGCTCCTGCTGCTCGCGAAGAGCGTGCAGAACTCCTCCGAGTTCTCGCGCCTGCAGCCGTGGATCCTGCTGTTCAACGTGATCGGGGTGATCGGGCTCACCGTGTTGCTCGCGCGCAAGCTCTGGCGGCTCGTGCGCGACTATCGCAACCACGTGCCGGGCTCGCGCCTCACGGCGCGGACGGTCGCCATCTTCGGCGCGCTCGTCATCGCCCCGCTGATGATCGTCTATCTGTTCTCGCTCGATTTCCTGAACCGCGGCATCGACAGCTGGTTCCAGGCCGAGGTGAAGAGCGGACTGAACGACGCCGTCGCGCTGTCGCGCTCCACCCTCGAGGTGCGCATGCGCGAGTACTCGCTGCGCACCGAGGGGTTCGCCCGCTCGCTCATCGACCTCTCGGGCGGCGAGGTCTTGAGCCGCCTCGACTACGAGCGGCGCGCGACGGCCGCCATCGAGATCGGGCTCTTCGACAGCCACCAGCACCTGCTCGCACTGAGCAGCGACAGCGAGACGGCGGGGAGCAACATGATCCCCGCGACGCCGTCCGCGGAGGTCGTCCGGCAGGTGAGCCAGGGGCGCTCGTACGTGAGCCTCGATCCCGAGGCCGACGGGCAGTATCAGATCCGCGTCGCGGCGCCCGTCTCCGACGTGGTGGCGAGCCCGGACTACCGGTACGTGTTCGCCGTGTACAGCGTGCCTCCGCAGCTCTCGGCGCTCTCCGAGGCGGTGCAGCACGCTTACTCGCAGTACGGCGAGCTCGCCGTGCTCCGCAAGCCGCTCAAGTCGAGCTTCGAGCTGACGCTCACCGTGGTGCTGCTGATCGCCATGCTCGCCGCGATCTACGTCGCCATCTTCTCCGCCCAGCGCCTCACGCGTCCGGTGCAGGACCTCATCGCGGGTACGCGCGCCGTCGGCAAAGGGGACTTCGGGACGCGCCTGCCGCTGCCCTCGCGCGATGAGATGGGATTCCTGGTCCACTCCTTCAACGACATGACCAAGCGGCTGCGCCGCGCGCGCGAGGAGGCCCAGCGCAGCCAGCAAGCGGTCGAGCACGAGCGGGAGCGCCTCGCCATCATCCTGGCCCGCCTGTCGACGGGCGTGCTCGCGGTGGACAGGGAGCTCACCGTCAGCATCGCGAACCAGGCGGCGGGCCTGATCCTGGGCGTCGACCTCTCGTCGGCGACGGGTCGGCCGCTGCCGAGGCTCGCGGAGGGAAACGAGCGCTTCAGTCAATTCGTCGCCGCGCTCGTCGTGCGCTTCGCCGCGGGCCGCGAGGAGTGGCGCGAGCAGATCGATCTCGACGGCGCCGCCGGCCACCGGGCGCTCATGTGCGCGTGCACGCCGCTGCCCGGCGACGGCGGCGACCGGGGCTACGTCATCGTATTCGACGACATCACGGCGCTGCTGCAGGCGCAGCGCGACGCCGCGTGGGGCGAGGTCGCGCGGCGGCTCGCGCACGAGATCAAGAACCCCCTCACGCCGATCCAGCTGTCGGCCGAGCGCATGCGGCGGCGCTTTCTCGGAAGCATGGCTCGCGACGACGCCGAGGTGCTGCAGCGCTCCACCGACACGATCGTTCAGCAGGTCGAGACGATGAAGCAGATGGTGAACGCGTTCAGCGAGTACGCGCGCGTGCCCGACATGAAGGTCGCCCGCTTCGACTTGAACGAGCTCGTGACCGAAGTCGCCGACCTCTACCGCTCGCACGACTCGCGGGTCGAGATCCGGCTCGACCTCGCCGCCGCGCTCCCCGCCATCGAGGCCGACCGCGGCCGGGTGCGGCAGATTCTCAACAACCTGCTCGTGAACGCGCTCGAGGCGCTCGAGGCCTGCCAGCCGGCTTGGGTCGCGATCGCGACCGAGTGCGAGCGCATCGCCGATGCGGAGCATGCGGCGATCACGGTGAGCGACAACGGGCCGGGCTTCCAGCGCGAGCTGCTCGCCCGGGTCTTCGATCCGTACGTCACGAGCAAGCCGAAGGGCACGGGCCTCGGCCTTGCGATCGTCAAGAAGATCGTGGAGGAGCACGGCGGCCGCATCGAGGCGGACAACCGGCCCGAGGGCGGCGCCAGGGTGCGCGTGATCCTTCCGGTGAGAGACGGCACTCGATCGGCATCGACCGTCCGTGAGCTGCGGCCTGCGTTGCGTAAGGAGAGAATGGCATGAGCGCGTCGCGAATTCTGGTGGTCGACGACGAGGCGGACATCCGCGGCCTGCTGAAGGAGATCCTCTCCGAGGAAGGCTACGAGGTCGACGTGGCCGCCAATGCCGGCCAGGCGCGCGCCTCGAGGGCGCGCCAGTCTCCGGACCTCGTGCTGCTCGACATCTGGATGCCGGATGTCGACGGCATCACCCTCCTGCGCGAGTGGTCGGCCTCGGCCGCCGACGGCTGTCCGGTCGTGATGATGTCGGGGCACGGGACGGTGGAGACCGCCGTCGAGGCGACGCGCCTCGGCGCCTTCGACTTCGTGGAGAAGCCTCTGTCGCTCACGAAGCTCTTGAGAACCGTCGAGCGCGCGCTCGACGCCGGCAAGCGCCGCCGCAAGCCCGCGAAGCCCCTGCCCCCGCAGCTGCTCGTGCCCGCCGGCAAGAGCAAGCTCATGCAGCAGCTGCGCACGGAGCTGCAGCAGATCGCCTCGAACCCCTCGGCGGTGCTGCTGATCGGCGAGCCGGGGTCCGGACGCGAGGCGTTCGCGCGCTACCTGCACGGCGAGAGCCCGCGCGCGGGCGCGCCGTTCGTCGACCTCAGCGCGAGCAGCCTGCGCGATGCGGATGCGGAGGAGCAGCTGCTCGGGCGCGGCGACCGCGCCGGCCTGCTCGAGCAGGCGGCCGGCGGCACGCTCTTCATCCACGACATCGAGGATCTGCCCGCCGAGGCCCAGAGGCTGCTGCTCGGGGTGCTCGAATCCGGCAAGTTCACGCGCCTCGGCAGCATGGAGTCGAGGCCGTTCGAGGGTCGCGTGCTCTCCTCGGCGCAGCCGGGAGTGGAGACTCGGGCGGGCACCGCGCCCCACGGGCTGCGGCGCGACCTGCTCGCGCATCTCAATACGCTCATCGTGCGGGTGCCGCCGCTTCGCGAGTACGCGGAGGACGTTCCAGAGCTGCTGCGACATTACGTCGACCGCGCGGTCGACGTCGAAGGCTTACCGTTCCGGCGGTTCAGCGTCGCCGCTCAGAACCGCCTGCGCAACTATCCCTGGCCGGACAACGTGCGCGAGCTGAAGAACCTCGTGCATCGGCTGCTCATCCAGGGCGGCCCCGAGGAGATCCGCTTGGAGGAGATCGAGCGCGAGCTCGCCACGCAATCCTCCCCCGGCGAGCCGCTCGTCAAGCAGGACTTGCTCGCGCTGCCTCTGCGCGAGGCGCGCGAGCAGTTCGAGCGGGCCTATCTGCAACAGCAGCTGCTGCTCTGCAACGGCAAGGTCGGCCAACTCGCCAAGCGCGTCGGCATGGAGCGCACGCACCTGTATCGCAAGCTGCGCTCGCTCGGGGTGGATTTCCGGGCCGTGAGCGACGACTGACGCGGTGCGCGCCGCCGCTCTCCGTCAATCCACCGCGGAGATGACGATGTCCGAGAGCTTCTGGAAGCGCTCCACGTTGGCATTGCTTTCCATCACGCCGGCCGACAGGCACACGAACGTCAGGTCGCGCTCCGGGTCCACCCAGAAGAGCGTCGTGCCGGCGCCGTAGTTGCCGTACGTGCCCGGTGAGGCGAGCGTGCCGAACAGGTGGTGGCAGATGGCGCTGCCGCGCAGCGCGAAGCCGAGGCCGATGCAAGCCGGCGTCGCCGGCCAGCCCCGCGCCTTGCTCCGCTGCAAGTCGAGCTCGTTCGGCTTCTCGCCGGTCCAGTTGCGGCGGGCGAGCTCGAGAATCGCGGGCGAGAGGAGCCGCGCGCCCTCGAGTGCGCCGCCGCGGCGCAGCATCTCCGCGAAGCGGAACATGTCCGGCACGGTGGAGGCGATGCCGACCCAGGGCATCTCCGCGTGCTCCTCCTCGAACGCGCCGTTGGGACCCAAGTTGCTGTGCCCGCGGTGTCCGATCGGATAGTTGCCACGGAAGTCCGGCACGACCTTGCGCGGCTTGAGGTCTGCGCGCACGCCGACCGAGGTGTCCCGCATCTTGAGGGGAGTGAGGATCTCGTCCTGCACGATCGCGCGATACGAGCGGCGTTTGGGGTCCGTGCGGCGCACGGCCTCCCCGAGCAGCACATGATTGACGAGCGGCGAGTAGGAGACCTTCTGGCACGGCGCATCGAGGGGCTTCACCACCTCGACCACCGCGGCGACCATCTCCTCGAAGCGGTCGATGTACATGCCGGGCTTGACCTCGAAGATGATCGGGAAGCCGGCCTGGTGCGAGAGCAGATGCCAGATCTCGACCGCCTCGCGCCCGTGGCCGGAGAACTCCGGGATGAGGTCCGAGATGCGGCTCGTGAGCGCGAACTGCCCGAGCTCGATCGCGCGCAGCGTCAGCACATTGGTGAACGCCTTCGTCACCGAGAAAATGCTGAAGACGGAATCGCGCGCGAGCGGGCGGCTCTGCGCGGCGTCGGCTGCGCCGATGGCGACATCGAGCGCCACGGTCCCCGCGCGGGCCACCTTGATGACCGCCCCGTGGTACAGGCCTGCTTCGATGTCCGACCGGACGACCGCCTGCAGATGTTGCAATCGGTCCGCATTCATGCTCGTTTCGCTCATGGGGGTATCACTCCGTCGCCGGCGGCCGCGGCCGCGCTCATCGAGGGGAGCGATTATAGAGCCGGCGGCGCGAAGTGTTTAACGGGAGGACCCGAGCCGCGCGGCCGGAGGCCGTGGAGTCTCTGGGGTCGCCGCGCTCCGAGCCGCGTGACCGAACAGATGGACCGTGTCCTCAACGCCGTCGGAGAAACGATCGATCCTCTCACGAAGCGCGCAGCGAGAGATGTTCTACGGCGCGCAGAGTGGTGATCACTCGCTCGAAGTGCGCGACCGCAGCCGACGCACGATTCCGTGGTTGCCGTCGACCTCGAGCACGTCACCGCTTCTCAGCTGACGGAGGATACCGGGTAGATTCACCACGGCGGGAATGCCGAGCTCGCGGGCGACGATCGCGCCGTGGGACAGGTATCCACCCATCTCCATGACCAGAGCGGCTGCTTTGAGAAACTGCGGTGTCCACGAGGGATCGGTGGATGGAGCGACCAGGACGGCTCCGGCCTCCATCGCGAGCGCCTCGGTGGGATGACGCGCGATGTACGCTGCGCCTCGGGCACGGCCGCTTCCGGCTACCGTGCCATGCCAGACGTCATCGGAGGATGCAGGAGCGCTCGGAGCCCATGCCGGGCGAGTCCCTATGGTGGAGCGGGACCCGATGGGCGGCTGGATCGGTGCGGCCGGACGCTCCGCGTCATCCTCGATGATGACGTCGGGCTCGAGCTCTGACGCCCAGCGCTCCAGCTGCCGGCGGCGCCAACGAGAGCGCGCACAGGCGGCGGCCGCAGGGAGGCGGTCTTCTGCGACAGCAAGCACCTCCGCCAGCGTCAAGTTGAAGATGTCTTCCGGACGCTCCAGAGTGGGCTCCGGCGAGCGTCCGGGCGCAGCCTCCAGCAGGCGTCCGGGGGCGACCGGGGCGACCTCCAGCACACGCCCCTGCCCCGCTTCCCGGCCCGCCCAGCGGCGACCGAGCGCCAGAACGTCCCGCCGGATCGGCTCGAGGTATGCCATGAGCGCGCTGCGGCCCGCTTCGCGAAGATTGCGCTCGATCACGGAAAACCGGATCAGCATTCCCGTGAGAAGTCGCAGCCAGATCGGCAGCGCCGCATCGAGACGCGTGCGAGCCTGCCGGGCGGCGTCCTGTTGGCGCGCGCGCCGCTGCACCGGGTCGCAGCCGATGAGTTGGACCACGCTGTCGAGCAGGTAGTCGGGCGCTTCGCGCCATCGGGGATTGCGCAGATGGCTCTCGTAGACGCCGCGGTGACCGTAGCGCTCGATGAACTGCGCAAAGGCGCGGCGGAATGGGCTGTCCTCCAACAGGCGGCGCGGCCACTCGGCGCCGATCCGATCGCGGCTGCGCAGCCACGTCAGCGCCGGCGGATCCGCCGCGGCGATTTGCGCGAGCTCCATCAGCTCGTAGCTCTGGGCTGCGGTGACACTGGGCTCGCCCCCGGCAAGGAGAGCGGCCGTGATCCCCCGTCCTTCGCCGGGGCAATGCTTCTCCGCGAGCTCGAGCAGAATGGGGTAGAAGCTGGCGCTCGAGACCTGCAGGAAGAAGAGGTCCTTCGCGCTGCGCACGACGTTGGATCGCGCATGTAGACGGCGCGCGAGCTCGAGGCTATCGGCTGGTCCGGCGCTGTCGGCTGTCTTGGGGATGCCAGCGGGCTCGCCGCTGACGACCGGCTCGCTGCTTGCCAGCCACTCGGCGGCTTGCTCGCGCGCGCGGCGCAGCGTCGCCTTGGCCCGGCGCCGCGGCTTCACGCATCGCGCCAGGTAGCGCAGGCTGCGCCACACCCGGGCCGCGCGCTGCCGCAGAGTCGGCTCCGGCGCGGCGATCTCCGGCTGGTGGCCGCCGAGCATCTCCGTCGTGGCCTGCGGCGCAAAGCCGAAACTATCGAAAGCCTCCCACTGCAGGACAGACGTGTCGAAGTACAGGCGCCCATGGCGGATCGCAGTGCGCTCGATGCCGGGGAGCGCCGGGTAGCCCGCAAGCTCGAGGGTGCAGCTCAGCATCTTGCGCAAGACGCTGCGGGAGGAGCTCCACTCGAGCGCCGAGAGCGGCTCCGGCAGCACTTCTCGCGAGTTCATGCGCGAGAGAATCGAGGGTTGATGCGCAAGAGCCGGGTACGTGTAGCGGCCGCGGCGCGTGACGGGGCGCGCCTGCACGATCCAGAATCGCGCGCCGTCCCACACCCACTCCAGATCGTAATGTGGGCTCGTGTAGTCGAGCGCGTAGGCGGCGTCCTGGACCAGCGCGGCGAGCGCGACGGCTTGCTCGCCGCTCAGCACCCAGCGGGCCGCCTGCTCGGCCGGTGTGTCGCGCAGCGCGGTGCCGCCCTCTGCGGCGGCGACGGTCGTACGAGTCTTGCGGCCGAGACGCCGATCGATCAGGGTCGGCGTGTCGTCCGGCTCGCTCCGCTGCAGCCGGTATTCGTCTCCCTCGGTCTGCCCGCCGACCAGAGCCTCGCCGAGACCCCAGCTCGCGTGGATGACCGACTGATCCTCGCGGCCGGAAATCGGATCGCAGGTGAATGCGATGCCGGAGGCGACGGCCGGCAGCAGCGGCATCACCACGATCGCCATGCCGGCGTCGAGGTCGGCCATGCTCAGCCGCTGCCTGTAGGCGACCGCGGCGGGCTCCCAAGCGCAATCCCAGATGTCCCGGACTGCCTTGAGGGCCGCCTCGAGGCCTCGCACGTTCAAACAGGAGCGGTATACGCCGGCAAAGGAGGCTCGTGCCGAGTCTTCCATGACGGCGGAGGACCTCACGGCGAGGGGCCGATCGCGCCAACCGCGCCGGTCGAGCTCCTGTGAGAGGGCAGCCGCCACCGCGTCGGGAATCGCGTCCCCGCGCCGCCGCGCGGCGCCTGCCGCGGCCTCGATGACGAAGCCCGGAGGAACCGGCACGCCGAGCTCGGCGAGCGCGCCGAGCTGCGAGCCCTTGCCTCCGGCACGGGCGAGTCCGGCCTCGCAGGCCGCCTTCCAGTCGAGAAGGAGCGCGGTCATCGCTTCTTTGCTCCGCGGGGCGGCCGGCCCGCGCCGTAGCTCGTGACGGTCATGCGGAAGCGCGCCGGAAACGCGCGCATAATGTTGAGCGTCCGAGCCGCGCTCCGCGCGCTCGAGCCGGCTTTGCCCATCCAGTCCAACCGTGGGGAGGCGTCATGGCCAAGTATCTCTTTGAAGCTCGCTATACGCACGAGGGCGCCAAGGGTCTCGCGCGCGAAGGCGGATCGGCGCGCCGTACGGCCGTCTCGAAGATGGCCCAGGCGCTCGGCGGCAAGCTGGAGGCGTTCTACTTTGCATTTGGCGAAGTCGACAACTACTCCATCCTCGAGCTGCCCGACGATGTGACCGCGGCGGCCGCCGCGCTCGCCGTGAGCCAGAGCGGCGCCGCCAAGATCACGACCGTTGCCTTGATCTCGCCGGAAGACCTCGACAAGGCGTCCAAGAAGTCGGTCGAGTATCGGGCGCCCGGGCGCTGAGGCGGCCGGCATCCATCTCGTCGGCGGTGGATGAGATCATCGCCGCGTCGGCCCGCGCTTGCTCGATCGGGGGCGGCGCGTTAATCTAGTCAGCATGACTAGATTACGCGGGCGCCAGTCGAAATCCACGACCTCCAAGGCGCGCAGGCGTGCGGCGGCGAAGCACGGACCGGGCTATTGGGTCCTGCAGGACGCGAAGGCGCGATTCAGCGAGCTCGTGCGCCGAGTGCGAAGCGAAGGGCCGCAGCACGTCACGGTGCATGGACGCGACGAAGTCGTCGTCGTCGCGGCGGAGGAATACATGCGCCTGACGGGCAGGCCAAGCGGCAAGGCTTTGGTCGAAGCGTTGCGCTCCATGCCTTATCCGGAGATCGACCTCGAGCCACGTCGCGAGCAATTGCCTGTCCGCGACGTATCCCTGTGACCGGATGGTTGCTCGACACGAATGTCCTCTCAGAGCTTCGGCGCAAGAAGCCGGAACCGAAGGTCGTCGAGTTCATCGCGGCTCAGCCGCTCGAGGAGCTCCACGTCAGTACGGTCACTTTCGCCGAAATCCGTTTCGGGATCGAGACGCTGACCGAGCCTCGCAAGCGCGACGAGCTCAACGACTGGCTGATGCATCGCATTCGGCCGATGTTCGGCCAGCGTGCGCTGCCGCTCTCCGAGGACATCCTTTTCAAATGGAGACTGTTGGTCGAAGAGGGTCGCAAAGCGGGGCATACGTTCTCTCAGCCCGATCTTTTCATCGCAGCGACCGGGCTTCACCACGGCTTGACGATCGTGTCGCGCGATACGCGCGAGTACGAGCGCGCCCGGGCGCCGGTTTTCAATCCATGGGTTGACGGGTAGATTTCCGCGCCCGGCACGTGCGCGAGTGAAGCAAGGAGAGTGGGCCTCAGTCGCCGACTCGGATGACGAGCGAGTCGACGTCCGCAGACTCGAGCTTGCGGCGCAGCCGGTTGAGGTCCGAGAGCTTGCTGAGGGGTCCGACGCGTACGCGGTACCAAACGTCGGTGTCCACGGCCACCCGCTGAACTTTCGCGGCGATGCCTTCCAACGAGAGCTGCTTGGCGACCCGATCCGCCTCGGACTCGTTGCGGTACGAGCCGGCTTGCAGGACGTAGACTCCCGGGCGCTCGATGGGGGCCGTCGGAAGGCCCGGCTTCAACGGATGCTCCTTCTCGGGCACGACGACCTCGAAGTGCGGCAGCATCTGGTAGAAGTCGTAGTGCTCCGAGTCCTCACCGGGCGCGCCCGCCTGCGCGGCGTCCGCCGTTGCGGCGTCCACGGCCGCGGCGTGGTGTGGCTCGGGACGCGGCACGTCCGGCGCCGCGTGTCTGTGCCGATGCGCCACCCCGAAGAGCACCGCCGTCAGCACCACGCCGACGAGCAGGCCGGCGCCGAACTCCCGCCAGCGCACGCCGTCGAGAGAGCCATGGGAGGGCTTCTTGTAATCTCGCGTGGTGAGCCGGGTCACGGCGCTCTCCGCAGCCTGCTCGCATCGCGCCTCACGCCCCGCCTCACATGCTTTCCGGCGCGGACACGGAGAGCAGTCCGAGTCCGTTGCGGATCACCTGCTGGACGCCGAGGACCAGCGCGAGCCGCGCGTTTCTCAAGCGGGCATCGTCCACGATGAAGGTCTCCGCGTTGTAGTACGTGTGGAACGCGTTCGCAAGCTCCCGGAGGTAGTGCACGAGCGCATGCGGCGCGCGGTTGAGCGCCGCCTGCTCGAGCACTTCGGGATAGCGCACCAGGGCCGCGAGCACCGCCTGCTCGTGGGGCCCGGTCAGCAGGCCGGCGCTCGCGAGGCCGGCGGCGCGGTCGAGCGTGAGGCCTCGGGCCGCGAGCTGCTTCATGACGCTCGCGACGCGGGCATGGGCGTACTGAACGTAGTACACCGGATTCTCCTCGCTGCGGGAGCGCGCGAGGTCCACATCGAACACGAATTCCGCATCCGGCTTGCGCGAGACCAGAAAGAAGCGCACGGCATCGCGGCCCACCCAATCGATCAGGTCCCGCAGCGTCACGTAGGACCCGGCGCGCTTGGAGATCTTCACCTCCTCGCCCCCGCGCATGACCTTGACCATCTTGTGTAGAACGTACTCGGGATAGCCTTGCGGAATGCCGAGGTTCAGCGCCTGCAGTCCCGCGCGGACTCGAGCGACCGTGCCATGATGGTCCGAGCCCTGGACGTTGATGGCCTTCTTGAATCCACGTCGCCATTTGATGACGTGGTAGGCCACGTCCGGGACGAAGTACGTGAAGCTCCCGTCGGATTTGCGGACGACACGATCCTTGTCATCGCCGTATTCCGTGGTGCGGAGCCAAAGCGCGCCCTCGCTCTCGTACGTCTTGCCGCTCGCGATCAGGCCCGCGACGGCGGCATCGAGGCTGCCGTCGCGGTAGAGGCTCGACTCGAGGTAGTACACGTCGAACTCGAGCCCGAACTCCTTGAGGTCTCGGTCCTGCTCGTTGCGCAGGTAGGCGACCGCGAATTTGCGGACCGCCTCGAGGTCCTCGATATCGCCCTGTGCGGCTCGGAACTCTCGCGCGACGTCCTGAATGTATTCACCGGCGTAGCCGTCCTTCGGCCAGTCGGCTTGGCCCGGAGCGATCCCGCGAGCCCGCGCTTGCACGGACCGGGCGAGGTTTTGGATCTGCGCGCCGGCATCGTTGTAGTAGTACTCGCGAGTCACCTGGTAGCCCTGCGCCTCGAGCAGCGACGAAAGAGCATCGCCGAGGGCCGCCTGTCGACCGTGTCCGACGTGCAGAGGTCCCGTCGGATTGGCCGAGACGAACTCGACCACCACGCGCTCGCCCGCACCGGCGCCGCTTCGGCCGTAGCGCTCTGCGAGCTCATGAATCCGGCCGAGCTCACGCGCATACGCATCCGGCGTGAGGAAGAAATTGATGAACCCCGCGCCGGCCACCTCGGCGCGCGCGACGAACGGGCTCGGCGGCAGGGCGGCGACGATCGCCTGCGCCAGGTCGCGCGGACTGCGCCGCGCGTCCTTCGCGAGGCGCAGCGCGACATTCGTCGCGAAGTCACCGTGCTTGGCGTCGCGAGCGCGCTCCACCGTCACGAGCGCCGGGTCGGCCGGCGAGGGAAGAGTGCCCGCAAGCGCTTTCAAGGCTTCAAGGAGGAGCTGCTCGAGCGGCTGCTTCAAGGGAACGTCCGCGAGGAGATGGAGCGCGGCAGTCTATTTCTCCTCCGCCGACTCCGCCAGCGCAGCGACGCCCCTGCCGCCCGAGGCGGCGGCCTCGAAGGCGAGGGGCGGTTGACTTCGCGGCGCGATTGGCCTAAACGCCTCGGGGCATCTGTCCGACGCGAGGGGGCGTCGCATGGGACTCAAGCTCGTCGGGGCCGGTTTGGGCCGTACCGGAACCCTGTCCATCAAATTGGCGCTCGAGCAGCTCGGCTTCGGGCCTTGCTACCACATGGCCGAGCTCTTCATGCATCCGACGCACGCTGCGCTCTGGGCAGATGCGGCGGACGGCCACGCCGAGTGGGAAGCGATCTTCGGCGCATACGCATCCACGGTCGATTATCCCGGCTGTACGTTCTGGCGCGATCTCGTCCGGCTCTACCCCGACGCGAAGGTCCTGCTGTCCGTTCGCGATGCGCGCTCATGGTTCGACTCGACGCAGGAGACCATCTTCTCCGAGCGGAGCACTCGATCGCTCCAGGACTCCCCGCTCAAGGCATTCTTCGACAAAACGGTCTGGCAAGGATTCCGCGAGCGCATCCACGATCGCGAGTTCATGATCGACTATTTCACGCGACACAACGCCGAAGTCGAGCGCACCATCCCGCCGGAGCGGCTCCTGGTGTACGAGGCCGCTCAGGGCTGGGAGCCGCTCTGCGCCTTCCTCGGCGTCCCGGTTCCCGATAAGCCATTCCCG
>JASHSR010000051.1 GCA_030038645.1 Gammaproteobacteria bacterium | reverse complement strand
CATCGCGTTGCGGGCAACCTGATCACCGGCTTGCTGCCTCGTTAGCCACTCAAAGGTCGGCTTTCCGGAGAGCGGGCCGGCGTCCTCAGTGCCCGATCATGGCCAACGGGGCGATCAGAAAACTCAGTCGCTCACGACGTGTAGACCGCCCGCTGGAATTCAAGAACCGCTCGGGCGCCCGGCATTCGCGGCGGCGGTGCACCGCCCTGAAGTGGGCTCGGCAGACAGGCTTGCGTGCTTGCACGCGTCCATCACCACGGACACGTCTCGGCCGAAACCTCGCGCGGCGAACAAGGGCATACTCCTGAGGCGGGCCGGAGAATTCGCAAGAACGGACCGTTGTAGAGCTTTGCCTCGCTCTCACGCTACGGGCGTTTCACCTTTCGACGACGCACGGCACCGACTCTGGTACCGATACGGCCGATGGCTTGCCAGGGGACGCTTGGCTCCTCGCCCTTCAGCTCGACCGGTAGGCGCCTGCTGGTCTTTGAAATGATCTCGAGATTCCGTTCGACCAGCTGCCGTGCACGCCGGTCGGAACGAAACTTCTCGAAATCGTACCCAGCAGTGTCTGCCTCGATATTCAACGAGGCTGAATCGAGAACCGGGGGCGACATCGACCAGGACGTCGATGTCACTGTCAGCGCGCGCCGTTCCGCGGACGACCGAACCAAACAAGGCTGCTGATTGGATTCCGCGCTCGCGCAAGGCCTTTTCAAGCCCCGCCAATTGCGCGAGAACGTCACCCTTCCTTGGGGAGGGTTGCCGCGCGCGCCCCCCGGCGTCGCCTTCCCGGCTCACCAGAAGCCGCAAAGCTTCGCGGATCACTTCGCTCGCGTTGTTGTAGAGCCCGGTCCCGACCTTGCGCCGAACGTACCTTTCCAGCTCTGGTGTGAGAGAAACGTTCATCTATCGCGTCTCATGGTATGGGTATAGCTGCGACTTGGTATAGCATAATCTGCTAAAGTCTGTTATCCAGGCTCGGACCGCCGCTCACGCCTGCTGCTGCGCAATCCTTGCTCGTAATCGACGCTCGCAGAATTGTGGCGGGTAGGGCGGCGATCCTTGGATCCATTGCGGCGCGAGGACTTCCCCGAGAAATGCGCACGACCCCTGACGGCAACACGCTGATCGTCGTGAACACGCTATCGCGGCAACTCCAACTGATCGACCTGCATCGGCTTCGATCCGCGCTCCAGCCCGTTGAGCGTGTTGCGTTCCACTGAGTGTCCGCAATGGAGGGCCTGGAGAGGATCGATATGCGTCCACTTGGCCGACCCTATCCCCTCGTTCATCTACGCCACGCGACGAGGGTGCCGTGAAGGCCGTGGTGAGCAAGGGACGGGCAGAGCATGCAGCGGTCGTCGGTGTCGCCGAGCACGGCAACTCGGCGGTGCTCGTCACGGTCGCGGCGGACGGCGAGCTCCTCGATCGCCGGCGTATCGATCTCACCCACGGCCTACCGACCCATCCGTATCACCACGAAGGATCGTGGGCGGTCGGACGCTATCTCAGTAGCTCGTGGGCACGGCCGATCACGCTCGCCGAAGCGGTGGCGCTGGTCGAGCGCGTGCGCAGATCCGCCGCGGAGGGCGCGCGCGAGAGCCTCGAGGCGCTGGCCGCACAGGTACCTACCCCGATCGCCGGCGTCGCAATCCGCGCGTGCCCGAAGCTCCCAGCGACGACCGAAGAGCGTATCAGGGACGCTCGCGCCGCGACCATCGCCGACTCCGCCTTGTATCGCGAAGCCCTCGCGACCGCCGCCGAGGGCCGCGGCTGGATTGTGCATTGGTACGAGCGGGAACGCGTGTTCCCGGACGCCGAGGCGGCGCTCGGCGGTCAAGACATCGATGCCTTCCTCCAGGCAATGGGCCGATCGATCGGCCCTCCCTGGCAGGCGAAACACAAGCTCGCAGCAGCCGCGGCTCTCGCGGCCGGAGCGCGACGGTGAACAGAGGGGGAATCCCGCTACCCGCGATGCTTGACTTCGGCGCCGCCTACCCACTCAAGCAGGCGTTGCGACCTCTAGAGGACCGCATCACCTCAGCGGCAATCTACGGCTCGGTAGCCAAGGGCAGCGACAAGGGGTGAGCGCTCAGCGGAGTGACCGCCGACCCCGAGAGCGAGCACTTGGAGGCTAGGGTCGGAATCGAACCGGCGTACACGGCTTTGCAGGCCGCTGCATGACCACTCTGCCACCTAGCCTTCGAGGAAGGGCTGTGAATTCTACAGGAACGGCCCGGTTTGGGCAGTCGGGAGGCGGGGCGCCGGGCGACGCGCGGCTCGGCCGCGGGCCGAGCGTGCCGCGACGGGCTCGGGGATCCACGACCGCGACGGGCTCGGGGATCCGCGCCGGCCACGGCGCTCAGCGGCTCCACCCTCCCCCGAGCGCCTCGTAGAGCTGCACCAGCGCGAGCCGCTGGTTGAGCTGCGCTTGGGCGAGATTGAGCTCCGCCGAAAAGTAGTCCGTCTCGCTCGTGAGCACCTGGAGGTAGCTCGCTCCGCCGTGCTGGTAGAGCACTTTCGAGAGGCGGTCCGTATCGCGCGCGGCGTCCGTCAGGTGCTGCTGCTGCACGAGGAACTCGCGGTCCTTCTGATAGGCGACGAGGGCGTTCGCGACCTGCTGGAAAGCGTTGATGATCGTCTGCTTGTAGGTGAGGAGCATCTGCTCCTCCTGCGCCTTGGCGAGCTTCAGGCCCGAGCGCAGCACTCCCGCCTCGAAGATGGGCTGCGTGACCGACCCGACGGCGTTCCACATCTGCGCTTCGTTGGTGAAGAGCCTGTTCAGCGCGTAGCTCTCGAAGCCTCCCGTTGCGGTGAGCGAGATGCTCGGGAAGAAGTCGGCCTTCGCCACTCCGATCTGGGCATTTGCCTCGACCAGGCTCTCCTCGGCCTCTCGGATGTCCGGACGGCGCTCGAGCAGCTCGGAGGGCAACCCGGCCGGAACGGCCGGCAAGTTCAGCTGCGCGGTGAGCTCGCGACCGCGCGGGATGGGACCGGGATTGCGGCCGAGCAGGATGCTCAATGCATTCTCCTCCTGCGCGACCTGGCGCTCGAGGTCGGGAACCGTCTCCGCCGCGGTGTAGACGAGCTGCTCGGACTGGCGCACGTCGAGCAACGATGCCGAGCCGTTCGCCGCGAGCACCCGCGTGAGGCGCAGCGAATCCTGCCGTGACGCGAGCGTGCTCTGCGCGATAGCGAGCGCCGAGTCGAGCTCGCGGAGCTGGAAATAGGCGCTCGCGACCTCGGAGACGACCGATGTGACCACCGCGCGGCGTCCCCAAATGGATGCGAGCAGGCTCGCGCGCGCGGCCTCGGTCTCGCGCCGATACTTGCCCCAGAAGTCGAGGTTCCAGATGACCGAGAGGTCCACCTGCCCGGCATTGGCCTGATA
>JASHSR010000528.1 GCA_030038645.1 Gammaproteobacteria bacterium | reverse complement strand
TCCGCCCGCCGCCGCATCGATGCGGTCGATGAGCGCATCCAGGCGCTGCTCAACGAGCGCGCGCGGCTCGCCCAGCTCGTCGGGATCTCGAAGCACCGCGACGGCCGCCTCGTCGACTTCTATCGGCCGGAGCGGGAGGCCGAGGTGCTGCGCCGCGTGAAGGAGCGCAACCGGGGCCCGCTGCGCGATGAGGAGCTGCTGCGGCTGTTCCGCGAGATCATGTCGGCATGCCTCGCGCAGCAGGAGCCGCTCAAGGTCGCGTTCCTCGGCCCGGAGGGCACGTTCACCCAGACGGCCGTGCTCACGCACTTCGGTCACTCGGTGCGCGCGCTGCCGCTGCCGTCGGTGGATGAGGTGTTTCACGAGGTGGAGGCGGGCAGCGTCGACTTCGGCGTCGTCGCGATCGAGAATTCAACGGAAGGCATGGTCATCAACACGCTCGACCGCTTCCTCACCTCGCCGGTCAAGATCTGCGGCGAGGTGGAGCTGCGTATCCATCAGCACCTGCTGGGGCGCATGCGCTCGCTCCGTGAGGTCGAGCGCGTCTGCTCCCACAGCCAAGCGCTCGCGCAGTGCCGGGCATGGCTCGACGAGCACCTGCCGGACGCCGAGCGCGTGCCGGTCGCGAGCAACGCGGAGGGCGCGCGCCGCGCGCGGGACGAGCAGGGCAGCGCCGCGATCGCCGGTCAGACGGCCGCCGAGGTGTACGGGCTCGCCCTGCTCGCGAGCGAGATCGAGGATCGCCCGGACAACACGACGCGGTTCTTCGTGCTCGGGCGCAAGCTCCTCGCGCCGAGCGGGAACGACCGCACGACGCTCTTGCTGTCGGTCGGCCACACCGATGCGCCCGGCGCGCTCTTTCGGCTGCTCGAGCCGCTCGCGCGCCACCGCGTCAGCATGACGCGGATCGAGTCCCGCCCCTCGCAGCGGCGCAAGTGGGACTACGTGTTCTTCATCGACATCCAGGGCCACGCGGAGGACCGCCACGTCGCCCGGGCGCTCGCGGCGCTGAAGAGGCGCGCGTCGCTCTTGCGCGTTCTCGGCTCGTACCCGCGCGCGGTCACGTGAGCGCGGGCGGCGAGGTGAGCGCAGGTGACGATGTGAGCGCGGCCGGTCACGTGAGCGCGGCGCGCGGCGTCGAGCGCTATCGGCTGCAGCCGGGCGGAGTGGTCGCAGGCGCCATCCGGGTGCCCGGCGACAAGTCGATCTCGCACCGCGCGCTGATGCTCGGAGGCCTCGCCGAGGGCGACACCGAGATCGTGGGCTTCCTCGAGAGCGAGGATTGCCTCGCGACGCTCTCGGCCCTCGAGGCGCTCGGCGTCGCGATCGAGCGGCCGCAGCGCGAGCGCGTGATCGTGCACGGGGCGGGGAGGCGGGGCCTGCGCCAGGCGGCGGCGCCCCTCGACATGGGCAATGCCGGCACGGCGATGCGGCTCTCCATGGGCGTGCTCGCCGGACAGCCGTTCGACTCGACGCTGATCGGAGACGCCTCGCTCATGCGCCGCCCCATGGAGCGCGCCGCGGTGCCGCTGCGGCGGATGGGCGCGCGCATCCTGACACAGGACGGCCGCCCGCCCGTGCGCATTCTCGGCGGGAGCGCCCTCGAGGGCATCGACTACGAGCTGCCCGTCGCGAGCGCCCAGGTGAAATCCGCCATCCTGCTCGCGGCCCTGCGAGCCGCGGGCCGCACCAGCGTCACGGAGCCGGCGCCCACGCGCGACCACACCGAGCGCATGCTCGCGGCCTTCGGCGTGGAGCTGACGCGCCGCGGCAAGACCGTTGCCCTCGAGGGGGGGCAAGCGTTGCGGGCCACCGCGGTCGAGGTGCCGGGGGACTTCTCCTCGGCGGCCTTCTTTCTCGTCGCAGGCTGTCTCGCCGGGGACGCCGGCCTCACGCTGCGGAACGTCGGCGTGAACCCGACCCGGACGGGCCTCCTCGAGCTGCTGCGCCGAATGGGGGCCGACATCCGCGTCCATCCCG
This sequence comes from Gammaproteobacteria bacterium, assembly GCA_030038645.1. Taxonomy (GTDB): domain Bacteria; phylum Pseudomonadota; class Gammaproteobacteria; order Steroidobacterales; family Steroidobacteraceae; genus JASHUC01. Next base: position 1,929 of record JASHSR010000528.1, on the reverse strand, counting down.
TGCGGGGCGATCCGCGCGCGAGCTCGGGCATCGAGCCCGTCGCGGACATCGAGGCGCGCGCCGGGCGGCTCCGCGGTATCGAGGTGCCCGAGTCCCTGGTGCCGCTCGCCATCGATGAGTTTCCGGTTTTCTTCGTCGCCGCGGCTTGCGCGGAGGGGGAGACCGTGGTGAGGGGCGCGCAGGAGCTGCGGGTGAAGGAGAGCGACCGTCTCGCCGTGATGGCCGAAGGCCTCGGAACGCTCGGTGTGGAGCACGAGCTGCTGCCGGAGGGCATCCGGATCCACGGGCGGGGCCGGGCGAGGGCCTGGGAGCCCGGCGCGAGGAAAGGCGGTCTCGGCGGCAGCACAGGCGATTTCGGCGGCGGCGCAGGTGTCTTCGGCGGGGGTACCCTCGACAGCCACGGGGACCACCGCATCGCGATGGCCTTCGCCGTCGCGAGCCTGCGAGCGAGCGCGGCGATCGAGGTGCTCGATGTGGCGAACGTCGCCACGTCCTTCCCGGGCTTCGTCGACCTCGCTCGGACCGCGGGCATCCGCATCGAGGCGCTCGGCTCCGGGTGAGCCGGCCGCAGCGGGCACGAGGATGGCCACGGCGCCCATCGTGACGATCGACGGTCCGAGTGGATCCGGCAAGGGCACCGTGAGCCGCGCCGTGGCCCGTTTCGCCTCCTGGCACCGCCTCGACAGCGGCGCCCTGTACCGGCTCGTGGCGATCGCCGGCCAGGACCGGGGCCTTGCGCCAGATGATGTCAAACGGCATGCGCAGGCGGCGCTCACCATGGAGGTGAGCTTCCTCGAGGAGGCCCAGGAGGACGAGCGAGTCCTGCTCGAAGGACGGGATGTCACGGCCGAGCTGCGGTCGGAGAGCGCCGGCGCGGGCGCCTCGCGCGTCGCCGCCTGGCCGGAGGTCCGCCAGGCGCTCCTCGAGCGCCAGCAGTCCTTCGCCCGGCCGCCGGGCCTGGTGGCCGACGGGCGCGACATGGGCACGGTCGTTTTTCCGCAGGCCGAGCTCAAGATCTTCCTCACGGCGAGCCCCGAGGAGCGGGCGTTGCGGCGCTATAAGCAGTTGAAAGACAAGGGGTCAGGTGTTAGCCTTGCCGCCCTTTCGCGCGAGATAGCCGAGCGGGACGCGAGGGACTCGACCCGGGCGGTCGCCCCCTTGAAGGCCGCTCCCGACGCCCACGTGATCGACTCGACGGGCCTTGCCATCGAGGAGGTGGTCGGGCGCGTGCTGGCGCTCGGACGCAGCCGCTCGCTGTGGCCCTGAGCGGCCGCGGCGCGCGGGAGGAATGGATGCCGCCGCAGGGACGCGCGGCCGCAAAACAACGCTCGCGCCGCGACGATGCGCCGCGAGGAGTCAAGAGCACGCGCTGCGACGGCGTGCATGTGAAGGTATGACAGAAAGTTTCGCTCAGCTATTCCAGGAAAGCCTCGCCAATCAGCGCATTCGCCCCGGCATGATTCTCACGGGGCTCGTGGTCGATGTGACGGCGGACAACGTGATCGTCAACGTCGGCCTCAAGTCGGAAGCCGTCATCCCCCTCGATCAATTCAAGAACGAGCACGGGGAGGTGGAAGTCAAGGCCGGCGATGAAGTGGAGGTGGCGCTCGACTCGGTGGAGGATGGGACAGGCGAGACGCGCCTGTCGCGCGAGAAGGCGAAGCGCGCCCGCACGTGGACGCGGCTCGAGCAGGCCTTCAACAACTCTCAGATCGTGACGGGCGTCATCACCGGGCGCGTCAAGGGCGGCTTCACGGTCGAGATCGACAACGTCCGCGCGTTCTTGCCGGGGTCGCTGGTCGATGTGCGTCCCGTGCGCGACACGTCCTACCTCGAGGGCCGGCCGCTCGAGTTCAAGGTCATCAAGCTCGACCAGAAGCGCAACAACGTCGTCGTCTCGCGCCGCGCGGTCGTCGAGCAGGAGTTCTC
>JASHSR010000527.1 GCA_030038645.1 Gammaproteobacteria bacterium | reverse complement strand
GTGCGTCCACTCAAGTCCTGAAAATGGCTCTCGGCGCTGCGCTGTCACTGTTCGTCAATGTCCTGATCGCGCTCTGCCTGATAGCTGTTCTGGTACATTAGAAGGCTAATGACCTGCAACGGGCCGACCACCGAGCCTCGATGGAGCCGCACTGGGACGAGAGCCTTCCGATCTACCGGCAACTGAGGGACCGTGTTGTCGCAATGATCCTGGAAGGCGTCCTGAAAGAGGGCGATGCCCTGCCCTCCGTGAGAAGCGTTGCGGCGGAATTCCGGCTCAACCCCCTCACGGTGCTCAAGGGCTACCAGCAGCTCGTGGATGAGAATCTGGTGGAGAAGCGCCGAGGCCGCGGCATGTTCGTGAGCGCCGGGGCCCGCGAGGCCCTCATGAAGGACGAGCGCGAGCGATTCCTGACCGGGGAGTGGCCGAAGGTGCATGCAACCATCCAGCGGCTCGGGCTCTCGGCCGCGGAGCTGCTCCGCAGCGAGCCCGCGCCGGTGCCTTGGCCCAAGCCGGGAGAGGACCGTGGCGACCATCATTGAAGCGCGGGGACTCTCGAAGTCGTACGGCGGCACGCGCGCGCTCGACGGCGTGAGCTTCACCGTGGATTCGGGCCGGATCGTCGGCCTCATCGGCCCGAACGGCGCCGGCAAGACGACTGCCCTCAAGGCCGTTCTGGGGCTCACGCACGTCGAGGGCGAGCTGCGCGTGCTCGGGCTCAATCCGCGCACGCAGCGCGATCGATTGATGCAGGATGTCTGCTTCATCGCCGACGTGGCGGTGCTGCCGAGATGGCTGCGCGTGCGGCACGCCGTGGATTTCGTCTCGGCCGTGCATCCGCGCTTCGATCGCTCCCGCGCGGAGAGCCTTCTCGCCAAGACGGACATCCGCGCGGGCAGCCGGGTGCGCGAGCTGTCCAAGGGAATGGTGACGCAGCTGCATCTTGCGCTGGTTCTGGCGATCGATGCGCGGCTGCTGGTGCTCGATGAGCCGACGCTCGGGCTCGACCTGCTCTACCGCCGCCAGTTCTACGACACGGTGCTCAACGACTACTTCGACAAGGAGCGCACGGTCGTGCTCGCGACGCATCAGGTCGAGGAGGTCGAGAATCTGCTGACGGACGTGATCTTCATCGGCGGCGGCCGCATCGCGCTCGCGAGCAGCGTCGAGGCCATCGCGGACCGCTACGTGCAGCTCACCGTCGGCTCGGACCAGGCGGCCCGCGCCCGCGAGCTGCATCCGTTCTACGAGCGCGAAGTCTTCGGCCGCCGGGTCCTGCTCTTCGAGGGGCGTCCGGCGAGCGAGCTCGCGGCGCTCGGCGACGTTCGCACACCGTCCATCGCGGATCTGTTCGTCGCAAAGATGCAGCGTGGGCAGCGCGCGGGAGAGGATCAATGAGGCGCACGCTCACGCTGATCCGACGCGAGGTCTGGGAGCATCCGTCTCTGTGGGCCGCTCCGCTCGCCGTCACGGTGCTGATGCTGTTCGGGGCCGCCTTCGGGCGCCCGCCGATTCCCACCACCGGCCACGAGACCGGGTCGCTGCCCCTGGCGCAGGCGCAGATGGGCCAGGCGATTTTCGCCCTCGCGGTGCTCGCATTCGGGTTCGTGCAGTACGTGACGATGTCCGTCGTGCTGTGGGTCTACGCGACGGACTGCCTGTACTCGGAGCGGCGCGACCGCAGCATCCTCTTCTGGAAGTCGATGCCGATCTCGGACGGGGCGACGGTCCTCATCAAGGCGCTCGTCGCCATCGTCATCGCACCGATCTGGGTGTATGGGCTCACGCTCCTTACGAGTCTGCTCGCCCTCGGCATCTGGACCCTGCGAGTCTGGGCCGGCTCGCTTCCGCCGCTCTTCTGGGACACGGGCACGTGGCTGCACATCGAAGGTGTCTCGCTCGTGAGCCTCGTCGCGGCGATGCTGTGGTACGCGCCGCTCACCTCGTATCTGATGCTGGTCTCCGCGTGGGCGCGGCGCAACGTCTATCTCTGGGTGTTCCTGCCCCCGATCGTCGCCGCGCTCGTCGAGCGAATCGCCTTCGGCACGCACTACCTATCGACCGTGCTGCTCTACCGGCTCGGCAGCGGGTGGCAGTCGAGCCTCGTCGTATCGATCGAGAGGCTCTTCACGGGTCCCGCGTTCAGCATCGGCGGCCCCGGAGCGGCGTCGGCGCAGCCTTTCGCCGGGCTCGACGTGAGCCACGCGTTCTCCAACATCGACCTGTGGGTCGGACTCGCCGTCGCGGCCGCGTTCCTCTTCGTCGCGACGCGCATCCGCCGCTATCGCGACGATAGCTGAGCGAAGGGAGCCGGGCGGACGGACGCGAACGGGCAGACCCGAACGGGCAGACGCGAGCGACGCCTTCCTGGCGGACGGTCCCGCCGCAGCGGGGATCTCGCATCCTACGCCGTGCGCGTCGCGGTGGCCCCCGAGGGAAGCAGATGCGCGAACGGCGGGCTGCCCGCGGCCTGCCGGGCGAGCAGCGCGAGCAGCTCCTCGGCCGTCATGGGCTCGCCGAAGAGCTTGCCCTGGCCGAAGTGGCAGTGGTGGCTGCGCAGGAACTCGAGGTGGCGCTGCGACTCGACGCCCTCCGCGACGACCTCCATGCCGAGGCTGCGCCCCATGTCGATGATCGTGCGGACGATCGTCGCGTCCCCCGCATCCTCGGCGACGTTGCGTACGAAGGACTGGTCGATCTTCAAAGTCTCGATCGGGAACTGCTGCAGCGCCGAGAGCGAGGAGTACCCGGTGCCGAAGTCGTCGATCGACAGGTGCAGGCCCATCGCGTATAGCTCATCGAGCAGCCGCACCGTGCGCTGCGCGTCGGCCATGAGCGTCGTCTCGGTGATCTCGAGCTCGAGCGAGGTGGGCGACACCCCGTGCCGCCGGAACACGGAGCGGCACCGCAGGATGAAGCTCGCCTGGCGCAGCTGCTTGAGCGACAGGTTGAGGGAGATGCGGCCGGGGTCGGCGACCTCGACCTGCATCCGGCGGTAGTCCATGCAGACGCGGTTCAGCACCCACTCTCCGATGTCGAGGATCAGGTTCGTCTCCTCGGCGAGCGGGATGAACTGTCCGGGTGGAATGTCGCCGTGCCCGGGCAGGCGCCAGCGCAGCAGCGCCTCGGCGCCGATGATGCGGCCGTTGCGCAGGTCCACTTTCGGCTGGTAGCGGATGACGAGCTCGTCGCGCTCCAAGGCGCGGCGCAGCTTGCTCTTCAGCATCAGCCGCTCGACCGCGGCGGCGTTCATCTCCGGGGAGTAGAACGCGAAGGTGTTGCCGCCGTTCTGCTTGGAGTAGTACATGGCGGCGTCGGCGTTGCGGATGAGGTCGATGACGTTCTCCGCGTCCCGCGGGCAGAACGCGATGCCGATGCTCGCGGTGAGGAAGACCTCGTGCTGGTTGAGCTGGAACACCCGGCTCACCTCCGTGAGGATCGAGCGGGCGAGATGCGCGACCGGCCCACGGTTGTCCGCCTCCGGCGGCAGGCCCTCGATGAAGAGCGCGAACTCGTCGCCCGCGAGGCGGCCGACCGTCGTTCCCGGCGGCAGCGCGCGCGTCAGCCGCTCCGCGAGCACCTCGAGCACGCGATCTCCGGCGCCGTGCCCGAAGGTGTCGTTCACCTCCTTGAAGCGGTCCATGTCGAGGTACAGCAGCGCGAGCGCCTGGTTGGCGCGGATGCCGCGCGCGATGCTCTGCTGCAGCAGGTGCTGCAGCTGCATGCGGTTCGGCACCTTGGTGAGCGCATCGTAGCGGGCGAGATAGCGGATGCGCCGCTCCTGGCGCTTGCGCTCGGTGATGTTGCGCGCGACGAAGATGTTGCCTTGGAACTGCGGGTCGTCGCTCGCGATCTGCGAGCCGGTGAGCGAGACGGGAATGGTCTGCCCCTGGCCGGTGCGCACCACCGTCTCGCGCGTGTCGTGCGCGGCCTGAAGCAGGTCGAAGCCCTCGCGCTCCCGGTGGTCGAGCATCGCGAGGATGCTCTTGCCGAGCATCTGCTCCTCGCCGAGGCCGAGCAGCTTGCACGCGGCCTGGTTCGCGACCTTGATGATGCCGTCGGGCGAGGTGACGAACACGGCGTCGGTCAGGCCGTTCAGCACGCTGCCGAGGTAATCCTTCGTGATGGTCGTCTGGCGCAGCTTGTGCCGCATCCGCTCGAGCGCCTGCTGAAGCTCGCCGAGCTCGTCGCGGCGCGCGACGTCGAGGGGCCTGGTGTAATCGCCCTGTCCGATGCGGTCGGCGCTCTTGATGAGCGCCACGATCGGCCGCTCGAGCTTGCGTCCGGCGCGCCAGGCGAGCGCCGCGCCCGCGAGGCCGCCGAGGAGCGCGATGCCGCCCGCGAGCAGCAGCACGATGCGGAAGTCGCGAGCGTCCGTGGCGGATAGGCGCCCGGCGAGCGTCGCCGCAGGCGGAGGAACGGCCTGGGCGAGCACGACGAGCTGGCGGGATTCGTGCCGTTGCTGCCAGGCGAAGAGCCCGGCCAGGAGGAGCGCGGCAAGCAGCACCGCCACGAACGCAGCGGTCGCATACTTCAGCTTCAAACTGACGGCATTCAACTACTCAATCCCTGGCCGCTCCAGACCGTGGCACGAGGCAATGCGACCTGCTGTCTCGAGGCAGCGTGATGACGGCCGCACCCGGCGGACTATCCCCCTTAGTTCTCGCCGCATCTTAGCGCGCGCGGATCGCGCCGGCCACTTGAGTTCCGTCTCAAA
>JASHSR010000526.1 GCA_030038645.1 Gammaproteobacteria bacterium | reverse complement strand
CAGGTGGTGTTGTCCGTGAGGCTCGCGTGCGGGCGGCTCTTGCCGCAGCCGCGCTGGTCGCTGAGCACGATGCGGTATCGCCGCGGATCGAAGAAGCACCTCATCTTCTCGTCCGTCCCGCCGCCCGGCCCCCCGTGCAGGAAGAGGGCCGGCTTGCCGCGGGGATTGCCGCATTCCTCGAAGTAGATCTCGTGAGTGTCCGAGACGCGGAGATAGTCGCTCGCGTAGGGCTTGGTGGGAGGGTACAGGCGCTTGAGCGGTCCGCCCTTCGACGAGGGCTCCCGCCGCAGCGTGGCGCTTCCAATGACGGCAGGCATGGTAGTGGCCCGGATCGGCTGGATAGCCCAATATACCGCAGGTAGGATGCGGTCCATGGCGTCAGACGGCCCCGGCACAGCTTGAAACTCACCCTCGACTCACTCGCGCGCCATCTCGAGCGCCAGCTCCTGCCGGTCTATCTCATCTCCGGAGACGAGCCGTTGCTCGCGGGGGAGGCGGCCGATGCCGTCCGCGCGCGCGCGCGCGCTCGGCTACAGCGAGAGGGAAGTGCACCTCCTCGATCGGGGCACGGATTGGGACGCGGTTCGCGCGGCGGCGGGCACGCTGTCGCTGTTCGCCGCGCGGCGCATCATCGAGCTGAAGCTCCCGAGCGGCAAGCCGGGCGTCGCCGGAGGCCGTGCGCTCGCGGGCATCATTCAATCGGCCGGCGACGACACGCTGCTGCTGATCGTGACGGGACGCCTCGACCGCGACGCCCAGAGCGCCGACTGGGTGCGGGCAGCCGAGGCGCGAGGCGCCTGGCTCGCGGTGTGGCCGGTGCCCGCCGAGCGGATGCTCTCCTGGCTCGAGGCCCGCTGCCGCAGGCTCGATCTCGCGGCGGACGCCGAAGCGCTCGAGCTGCTGGCCGACCGCACGCAAGGCAATCTGCTCGCCGCACAGCAGGAGCTCGAGAAGCTGAAACTGCTCGCGGGCCGCGAGCGCGTGACCGCCGAGCGAGTGCTCGCGGGCACCGCCGACAGCGCGCGATTCAACGTCGGCGAGCTTGCGGAGGCGCTTCTCGCCGGGGAGCTGGTCCGCGCGCTGCGAGTCCTCGACGGCCTCAAATCCGAGAGCGTCGAGCTGCCGCTCGTCCTCTGGGCCATGATCAAGGCGCTGCGCGAGCTGTGGGCTCGCCACATCGGAGCCGGCGATGCGCCGCCGCGCGGGCCGGGCCGGCCGATGTCCGTATCCTCGGGCGATGTCCGTCGACGCGCCGCGCGATTGCCGTTCCGCCGGCTCGTCGAGCGCGCCGTGCGCGCGGACGGCATGGCCAAAGGGCGGCTGGCGGGCGATGCGTGGGACGAGCTGTCGCTGCTCGCCTGCGACCTGTGCGGTCGCGCGGCGCTGCCCCTTCCGGCATCCGGCGTGCACTAGGGTCTTGCGATGCAACCCATCGGCCTGTTCGGCGGCGCTTTCGATCCGATCCACTATGGGCATCTGCGCACGGCGTTCGAGCTGCGCCAGGCGCTCGGCCTCGCCGAGGTGCGCTTCCTGCCGACCGGGAATCCGCCGCATCGCGGCGAGCTCTCGGCGAGCGCCGAGGTACGGCTCGCGATGGTGGCGGCCGCCGTTGCGGGCCAGGAGAATTTCGTCGTGGACGACCGCGAGGTGCGGCGCTCGGGCGTCTCGTATTCCATCGATACCCTGACGGAGCTGCGCGGCGAGTATCCCGATCGCTCGCTGTGCCTGCTGCTCGGCATGGATGCGTTCCTGGGGCTCCCGAACTGGCACCGCTGGCGGGAGCTGTTCGGCCTGGCGCACGTCGTGGTCGCTCACCGGCCGGGGTGGAGGGCGCCGACTCGAGGACCGCTCGGCGAGGTGATGGTGGACCGCGGCACGGGCAGCATTCGCGACTTGCAGGACGAGCGCGCCGGCCGCATCTACGTCCACGCGGGAACCCAGCTCGAGATCTCCTCGACGGAGCTGCGCCAGCTGCTCGAGGCCGGCCGCGATCCGCTCTATCTGGTCCCCGACTCGGTCCGCCGGATCATCTACGAGACCGGATGCTATGCTCGGCGGCAGCGCTAGGTCGGGGCACCCACGGCGCCCACCGAAGGAGACGCTTCACTCGACATGACCACTCGCACCCGCGCGCGCCATGCGCGACAGCCGGAGTCGTCCTTGCAGAGCTTGGTGGAAGCGGCCCTCGACGACATGAAGGCGACGCAGGTGAGGGTGCTCGATCTGCGCGGCCTCACCGACATTGCGGATACGATGATCGTGGCCTCGGGCAACTCGGATCGCCACGTGCGCTCCATCGCGGAGCGCGTGATCGAGCGGGTCGAGGCGGCCGGAATCAGGCCCCTCGGCATCGAGGGGCAGCGCGAGGGCGAATGGGTGCTCGTCGATCTCAACGACGTCATCGTTCACGTCATGCTGCCGCGCGTCCGCGAGCTCTACGCGCTCGAGCATCTGTGGGAAGCCCCGGCGGGGTACGCCGGCGCCGTGGGCGCTGCTGGCTCTGCCCGGGCCGTTGGCGCTGCGAGCCCCGCCGCCGGTACCTCGGGCGCCGCCGGCGCTGCGAGGACTGCCGGTGCTGCGAGCTCTGCGGCCCGCGGACCG
>JASHSR010000525.1 GCA_030038645.1 Gammaproteobacteria bacterium | reverse complement strand
CGACAGGGGGTGCTTGCCGCGATTGAGTTCGGAGCGCAGGCCCTCAGGGCCGATGTTATCTATCCTCTGTCCGCGGCATGAACCCTGTCGCGGATGAGGCTGTCGATAAAGCTGTCGTCACGCCCCCTGCTCGACGGTACGTACGATGATCGCGGTCAGGGTCAGGCGGGTATTGCCGCGCCAGTGCTCTATCGCCCGCGCAGCGTAGAATCGCAGCGCCATCGACAGGTGGCTGAAATCGGGTGTCTCTTCCTCGGGGGCCAACGGGAAATCCTCGACCAGTGGAACGTCGTCCTTGCTCGCGAGCTTGTGCTTGATGCGTTCTGCGGCGACGCGCTCGAAATCCTGCATGGTCCGCACGCCCGCGAAGTCCCGTTCGTATGCCGCTTCAGCCTGCCGTGGATCTATCACCGCGACGTCCTGGTCGAGAGCCTTCATCAGCTCGTCAGGTGATCCCTCCTCCGCGGCGAAGAGCCGGTTGACCACGCGGCATCGCATCGCTACAACTTCCTTCCCAAGCCGTGGCGCCAAGAACCGAGCTGCTCAGGTCGCTCGTTCGAACGAATTGGTCTGCACCGTCATGCCGCCATTCCTCGGGAAGCGGGGGCGGTGTCTCACCGAGCGCGCCGGCAGGCGAAGTTCGCCGCCACATTCGTGCTGCCCGAGCCCTTGTATACCGCCACCTCGGGGTAGGGGCACAACGGACGGGTTCGATCGACGCGGCCGTCTCTGATGCGCGATGCGATGATCCGATCCGGCGCCCGGCCGTGCTCTACCCACTGATCGAGCGCAGTGAGCATCGGGGCTTCGAATTGATCGGTGCCGTCGCCCCCGGTGCAGTGACTCATCCCCGGGACCATGAAGAGCCGATAGTCGCTCGAGATACGATTCATGCCACCCATTGCGCGCGCGACGCTGCGGTAATAGTTGACGCTGTTGAGCGGCGAGATATCCGGATCGGCCCAGCCGTGATACTGGATCAGCTTGCCCCCGTGCGCGAAGAAGGGACGGAGGTTCGGATCGGTGTCATTCAGGAGCGCCAACTCGCTGCGATCCGCGCGCGCCACGATCTGATCGATGGGGAGCGCGCGATAGTCCCAGTGCGGGTCCTGGAACACCACGTTGCCCAAAATCCCCGCGGAGTAAGCCTTATTGACCGGTCCCGCGCTCCAGCCCAATTCCGATCCGGGCATCAGTCCTGGATAGAGGATCGCGTGCGTCCGCGAATTCCGCAGCGGACCGTAGAACGTGCGCACCGTCTCGAGCTGCGCGGCGGTGAGACAGTCGGGTCGATCGCCGGCTCGGCACTCGAGCGCCTGCAGGTCGAGGTGGCAGCGTTCGGGGTCCTCGATCACCCCGTCCGTCACGCCGTCGAGCGCATCGCAGGCCTTGAGCGCCGCGGCGTGCAGCAGCCGGAGCTTGTCGGGCGGCGGGAAGCTCTTCGCACCTTGATGCGCCACCTCATAGTCGTTGAGAAGGGCTGCATAGAAATGCGTGGCGTTGTTGCCCGCTGCGCCGGCAATGATGCCATTGAAATCGCGCGGAAACTGCTGAGCCTCCGCCAAGCCCTGCCGGCCGCCGGTGGAGCAGCCGCTCCAATACGAGAATCTCGGCGCATTGCGATAGTAGGCCAGGATGATGGCCTTCGACTGCACCGTCATCCGGTGCACGGCGCGGTAGGCCCAGTCGATCCACTTCTCGGGATGCCCCACGGCGAAGCTGGAATCGAATGGGCTGCCCTCGTGGCCGGCGTCGGTCGAGGCGGTGGCGTAGCCGCGCAGCAGGGGCGCGATCATCTCGGAATAGAAGATGTCGCCTGCGAATCCGCCATTGCCGACCGCGAGGAACTTGCCGTTCCAGCCGCTCACGGGCATCCACACCTCGAACTCGATGTGCGAATCGCTCAAGGGCGCGATGACCCCTTGGACACGGCAGAACGCCGGCAGGTGCTCGAAAGCACTGGGTTCACCGGCAGGCGGCGCTGCGGATTGTGATGCGGGCGGCCGGAAGGCGCCTGCCGCGACGATTCCGGCAGCGGTTATCGTAGTGGCCGGCAATTTCAAGGCGGTGAGGCTGGCACAGGGTGCAGCGAACGCCGGTGCGGTCGCGAGCAGGACGCTGGCGAACAGGGCAGGTAACATGACTCTCATTAGTCTTGGCTCCACGGCTCGGGACACGATCAGTTCGCTTGCTTCTTCTTTGCCTCTTCCCGCAGCCATGCGAAGTAGGCATCGAGCACCTTCAGCTGCCGCGCGTTCGGCACCGGGCCGGCGCGGGGATGGGTGTCGAGATACATCACTCGCTGCGAGGACGCGCTGAACGCCGGCCAGTGCGGGAGTCCGAGGCCGTTCGGGTTGCCCGTCTTGGCGAAGTTCACCCAATAGCCGCTCACGACGGACGCCAGGGTTGGATCGTCGGCTGGCGGTGGCAAGCTCAGCCCTCCCGTGCCGTCCCTTTGAATGAGGGCTCCGAGATTGTCGAATACGAAGCCGAGCTCTGCGCTGTGGATCGAGCCGGCCGGCGCCTGCGGTGAGCCCTGGTCGAAGTAGTACAGGTACGCCTTGCCGTGACCCTTCTCCGACTGCAGGAGCGCCCAGGCCCAGCTGTCCCACGCGAACGTCGAATCACGGAGGACATCCCTTGCGGCCTGTTCCGCCTGGGCATTCGTTACATGCGGATACACCGCGAGAATCGCGTCGGCATGCCGGCCGTATCGGGCACGGATCTGCGCGTCGAACCGAGCGGGCGTTACGCCCGCAGGTGTGAAGATTCTTCCTTCATCGGCGTTCGTGCCCACGAGCACGGGCGTGTCGTTGAACCGGTCCGCCTGATACAACTCGTACTCGTTGCCCGGGAGAATGTCGCCGTCGAGAATCGGGGTGAAGGGGGTCAGTCCGCTCGGCTCCGCCTTTTGAATCACATCGGCGGGGAGCGCGCGTGCGACCGCAAGGTCGCTCGCCGCGAGCTGGGCGAGAAAGCGCCGGCCGTTGGCTTCAGCCGTTGCCAGCGGCTCAACGGTGAGTGTGCCTTCGTCGTTTGCCGGGTTAAGCGCTTCGCCGCCGCTTTCGGAGATGGCGCGCTGGTAGAGTCCCTGTGCCGCAGGCGACGCGGCCAGCATCATCACGGCTGCTCCGCCCGCCGACTCACCGAAGATCGTCACGCACGAGGGGTCGCCGCCAAAATGGGCGATGTTCGCCCTGACCCATTCGAGGGCGGCGATCATGTCGCGCAGTCCATAGTTTCCCGACACATGACGGGGGGACTCGGCACTGAGCCACGGATCAGCGAGAAAGCCGAACGCGCCCAACCGGTACGCGACGCTGACCAGCACGACTCCCTTCTGCGCCAGACGCGTCCCATCGTAGACGGGCTGGCTCGTCATCCCCTCGGTGAAGCCGCCACCGTAGATCCAGACCATCACCGGCAGCCTCTCGCGCGCCGATCGGACGGGCGTCCAAACGTTGAGATAGAGGCAATCCTCACTCATCGCAGGCGGTTCCCCGAAGAGCTTTATCCAGCGCGCGTCCTGCATGCAGCCCGGCGCGAAGTGGTCCGCTTGCTTGATGCCCGTCCACCGCCTCACCGGCTGCGGCGCTCGCCATCGCAACTTGCCCACCGGCGGCGCCGCGAACGGGATGCCCTTGAACGAGGTGACGCCGTCGGCCGTGACGCCTTCCACGCGCCCACCGGTCACGGAGACAATTCCGATCTGTGCGGCCGCCGGCCGCACACACACCAGCGCGATCGCAGCGAGCGCCACGCCGATCAAGAGCGTTTTCATCTCATGCTTCGTCTGTCGTATCAATGCTTGTCCGGCGCCCGCTCCTCGAAGGTGCGAGCCCTCTCGCAGTCTCGTGTATCAGTTCGCTCGTTTTTTCTTCGCCTCTTCTCTCAGCCACGCGAAGTAGACATCGAGCACCTTGAGCTTCCTGAGGTTCGGCACCGGACCGACATGGGGGTGGGTGTCGAGATGCATCACTCGCTGTGAGGACGCGCTGAACGCGGGCCAGTGCGGCAGTCCGGGACCGTTCGGGTTGCCCGTCTTCGCAAAGTTCACCCAATAGCCTTGAATGCGGTTCAGGAGCTTCCGGTCCTGGGGGCCCGGAGGCAGATGCATCCCAACCGGATCGCGCGCGTTGCCGAACACGTAACCGAGCTCGGAAGCATGAACAGGTCCGAGTGGCAAGTCTGGTGAGCGGGCGCGGTCGAAGTAGTACAGGTACGCCTTGCCGTGACCTTTCTCCGACTGCAGGAGAGCCCAGGCTCGGGTGTGCCACGCCAACTCGTCACGAAAGAAGAGGTCTTCACTGGCCTGTTCCGCTTGGGCAGTGGTCGCATGGGGGTAGACCGCGAGAATCCGATCGGCATACGGGCCGAAGGCTGCACGAACATGGGTCTCGAACTTCTCCGGCGTCGTTCCTGCGAATTCTGCCCGAACCGCGGGGAAACCACCCTCGTTGGCGTTCGTCCCGCCGAGCATGGATGTATCGTTGAAACGACCTGCCTGGAAGAGGTCGTACGCATCCTCCGGGAAAACGTCGCTGTCGATCACCGGCCGGAAGTGGTCGCCAAAAGCCGCCTCCGCGACCTTTTGAACCACGTCGGCGGGCAGCGCGCGCGCGGCCGCAATGTCTTGGGCCCCGAGCCTGGAGAGAAAGCGTTGGCCGATGACTTCAGCGGACGCCAGCGATCGATTTC
>JASHSR010000524.1 GCA_030038645.1 Gammaproteobacteria bacterium | reverse complement strand
GGACCCGGTTCAGCCGCACCTGCCTGTGGTGGAGCGGGAGATCAAGTTCGCCGCGCGCGGTGGTCCTCCGGGCCTGGCGCGCGGCGGACCGCCGCGGATGCGATGAGGCGAGGAGACGAGTTTGAGACCCCGGGGCTTAGCGGTAAGGCCGCGGGGAGCAGATGAGGCCCCGGGCGCGGTGAACAGCATCTCGCGATAGCTGCGGCGATGCTCCTCGGTCGACTCGAGCTTGATCACGTCGAAGCGCCGCTTGATCGTGCCCGAGCTCTCATCGGCGGCCAGAAGTCCCTTCCCCTTCACCACCATGGCGCGTGCGACGCGCTCGAGCTCGCTCAAGTTCATCGTCGGTCCTCCGTAAGACTCCAAGACTCTTGCGGCGCGCCTGTGACGTTGCGACCCGCGGCCTCGCGCGGAGGTTCCCCCCGCAGGCTGCGGCCCGTGCCAGCCGGGCGCGAAGGATAGCAAAACGGGTGCCAACTCACGCGCTTGGCGCCGGCACCTAATCAGTACTAAAATAGTCCTACTTGAGGGTAGCCGCCATGTTGCGCATCAGCAAGCTCACGGATTACGCGACGGTCATCCTGGCGATGCTCGCCGAGGAGCCCGTGCGCGTGCAGACCGCCGCGGCCCTGTCCGAGCGAACCCACGTCGCGGGCCCGACGGTGAGCAAGCTTCTGAAGCAGCTGCAGCGCGCGGGGCTCGTGAGCTCCACGCGCGGCCTGCACGGGGGCTACCAGCTCGCGCGTCCGGCGACCGAGATCAGCGCCGCGTCGATTCTCGATGCGCTCGAGGGCCCGCTCGCGCTGACGGACTGCTCCGTGGGCCACGGGCAGTGCGGCATCGAGGAGACCTGCCGGGTCGGGCGGGCGTGGCAGCGCCTGAACCTCGCCATCCGGCGGTCGCTGCACGAGGTGACGCTCGCGCAGCTCGCCGGGCTGGACCCGGTTCAGCCGCACCTGCCTGTGGTGGAGCGGGAGATCAAGTTCGCCGCGCGCGGTGGTCCTCCGGGCCTGGCGCGCGGCGGACCGCCGCGGATGCGATGAGGCGAGGAGACGAGTTTGAGGCCCCGGGGCTTAGCGGTAAGGCCGCGGGGAGCAGATGAGGCCCTGGGGCTCGCGATGAGGCCGCGGGGATTAGATGAGGCTCTGGATTCACTATGACTGACACTGCAATGGAGCTCGAGGAGCTCGTCGCCCGCCAGTACCGGCACGGCTTCGTGACCGACATCGAGTCGGACACGGTCCCGCCCGGACTCGACGAGGACGTGGTGCGGCTGATCTCCCGCAAGAAGGGCGAGCCCGCCTTCCTCACGGAGTGGCGGCTGAAGGCGCTGCGGCACTGGCTCACGATGCGCGAGCCACACTGGTCGCACGTGCGCTACCCGGCGATCGACTATCAGGCGATCTCCTACTACTCGGCCCCGAAGGCGAAGACGGACGGGCCGAGGAGCCTCGAGGAGGTGGACCCGAAGCTGCTCGCCACGTACGAGAAGCTCGGCGTGCCTCTCCACGAGCGGGCGCGGCTCGCAGGCGTCGCCGTCGATGCGGTCTTCGACAGCGTCTCGGTCGCGACGACGTTCAAGGAGCGCCTGGCCGAGGCGGGCGTGATCTTCTGCGCCTTCTCCGAGGCCGTGCAGAAGCATCCCGCGCTCATCGAGCAGTACCTCGGCACCGTCGTGCCCTCCTCCGACAACTTCTTCGCCGCGCTCAACTCGGCCGTGTTCTCCGACGGCTCGTTCGTCTACGTGCCGAAGGGCGTGCGCTGCCCGATGGAGCTCTCCACCTACTTCCGCATCAACGAGAAGAAGACGGGGCAGTTCGAGCGCACGCTCATCATCGCCGACGACGGTGCGTACGTGAGCTATCTCGAAGGGTGCCTGCCGGGGGATGAAGAAATCACCTACGGCGATGAGCTGCGCTGCGTCCGCGACGTAGCGATCGGTGACACGGTTCTGAACACCCTCGGTGAGCAGGCGCAGGTCGCAAAGATCATGCGCCGGGGCTATGTCGGTGAGCTCGTCACCATCACGCCGCGAAGCCCGGCCAACCGCTTTTCGGTCACCCCCGAGCATCCGGTGCTGGTGATTCGGCGTGCGAGCGTACAGCGCAGCTCCCGTGGCCCGGGTCGGCTGGCCGACCTCGACCCGCGCAAACTCTCGAGCGCAACCGCGCAATTCGTTCCGGCAGGTCAGCTTCAGGTGGGCGATCTGCTGTGCTATCCGATCAACAAGGTGGAGCGTGACGACCGCTCCCTGAGCGATGACTTCCTGCGCCTACTCGGCTACTACGTCGCCGCGGGGTGCGTGACGCGGCTCAACGGTTGCCCCGCGGTCGAATGGGCGTTCGGCGCTCACGAGCCAGAGCTCGTCGAGGACGTGTGCCGTCTCGTCGAGAAGATTACGGGCAGTCGTCCTTCAATCTCGCACGATCGGCGCAAGAACGGGGTGTATCTGGTCACCTACTCGAAGGAGCTGTGCTTCCTCATGGAGACGCACGGCGGCAAGCACGCCCACGGCAAGCGCTTCAGCAAGGCCGTGATGGATCTGCCGCCAGCGCGCCAGAAGCTGACGCTCGAGACCTACCATCCGGGTGACGGAAGCGTCGCAGAGCGCGGTTCGCTGCGCGGCATCCGCGCTGTCACGGTCTCCAGATGCCTCGCGTTCCAGCTACAGGAGATGTGGTCACGCAACGGCGTCTTCGCGTTCATTCACGAGCGCAAGGCCTATACGGAGCAGATGCGCAACGGGCGCACGATCCGGCATCGCAGCGCGTGGGTCCTCTATCACTCCGAGGGCGCGCGCAGCCGACGAGCAATCCGCCACGGCGACATGTTCCTGGTGCCGGCGCTCAGGATCGAGCGCACGCCGCACGATGGGTTCGTCTACAACTTCGAGACGCTGTCGGAGCCGCACTCCTACCTGGTCAAGGGCTTTGCCGTTCACAACTGCTCAGCCCCCCAGCGCGATGAGAACCAGCTGCACGCCGCGGTGGTCGAGCTCGTCGCGCTGAGCGACGCCCGCATCAAGTACTCGACCGTGCAGAACTGGTACCCCGGCGATGCACGAGGCGTCGGCGGCATCTACAACTTCGTGACCAAGCGCGGCGAGTGCCGCGGGCGCAATTCGCGGATCTCCTGGACGCAGGTGGAGACGGGCTCCGCCATCACCTGGAAGTACCCGAGCTGCGTGCTGCGCGGGGAGGGATCGAGCGGGGAGTTCTACTCCGTCGCGACGGTCAACAACCATCAGCAGGCCGACACGGGGACGAAGATGATCCACATCGGCGCGGGCACGCGCAGCACGATCATCTCCAAGGGCATCTCCGCGGGACACGGGCAGAACACCTACCGGGGCCTCGTGAAGATCCTGCCCTCGGCGCGGGGCGCGCGGAACTTCACGCAATGCGACTCCCTCCTCATGGGCGGCCAGTGCGGCGCGCACACGTTCCCGTACGTCGAGGTGAAGAATCCCTCCGCGACGGTCGAGCACGAGGCGAGCACCTCGAAGATCAGCGAGGATCAGCTGTTCTACTGCCTGCAGCGCGGCCTCTCCGAGGAGGACGCGGTGAATATGATCGTGAGCGGGTTCTGCAAGTCGGTCTTCAAGGAGCTGCCGATGGAGTTCGCGGTGGAGGCGCAGAACCTGCTCGCGGTGAGTCTCGAAGGGGCGGTGGGCTGATGCTCAGGATCGACGATCTGCACGTGACGGTCGGCGGCGCGCGCGTGCTGAACGGCCTCACGCTCGAGGTGCCGCAGGGCGAGGTGCACGCGATCATGGGGCCGAACGGCTCCGGCAAGAGCACGCTCGCGTACGTGCTCGCGGGCCGGCCCGACTATGAGGTGACCCGCGGAAGCGTGACGTACGACGGTCGCGACCTGCTCGCGCTCGCGCCCGAGGAGCGCGCGCGCCTCGGGGTGTTCCTCGGCTTCCAGTATCCCGTCGAGATCCCGGGCGTGAACAACGTCTACCTGCTCAAGGCCGCGCTGAATGCCGTCCGCAAGGAGCGCAACCAGCCGGAGGTGGACGCCTTCGAGTTCCTCGCGCTGGTGCGGGAGAAGATGCGGATCATGCACATGGAGGAGAGCTTCCTCTCGCGCGGCGTGAACGAGGGGTTCTCGGGCGGCGAGAAGAAGCGCAACGAGATCCTGCAGATGCTGGTGCTCGAGCCGCGCCTCGCGATCCTGGACGAGACGGACTCGGGACTCGACATCGACGCGCTGAAGATCGTCGCGGACGGCGTCAACAGTCTGCGCGCGCGCGAGCGCGCCTTCGTGCTCGTCACGCACTACCAGCGCCTGCTCGAGCACGTCGTGCCGGACCGCGTGCACGTCCTGGTGCGCGGGCGGATCGTCAAGAGCGGCGACCGCTCGCTCGCTCTGGAGCTCGAGCACCGGGGATACGACTGGCTGGCGAGCGAGGCGGCCTGAGGTGCGGGCGCGCCCGGACGGACGAGCGAAGATGGACGGAAGCGGACCTCTTGCATGAGCAGCAGAAGCGGACCTCTTGCATGAGCAGCGAGCTGACCCAGCGCATCGCGCAGGAGCATGCGGCGGCGGCCGAGTCGCTGCCTTCGGGCGTTGTCGCGCGCGCGCGCCGACGGCGCGCG
>JASHSR010000523.1 GCA_030038645.1 Gammaproteobacteria bacterium | reverse complement strand
TTCGTAGCCAAGTACTCTATCCAACTGAGCTACGGGCGCGCCGAACGGGGTGCGCATCCTACCACATCACCGGGGGCGCGCCTTGCGCGGACGGCGAGCGGCCTGCGGAAGGGACTAAGGGGCTGACGCGCAGCCCTGTCGTGGGGGCCTCGCGGCACCCGAGGCGCTCCGAGGGACCCTCAGGCCCGCCCAGGAGCGCCGCGCCGGCCCGTTCGGGCAGGCCCGGTGGGCAGGGCGTCGCGTCCTGGCGGCCAGGCGCTTAGTGCGCCTTCGAGGTGCGGGATTTCTCCGTGCGCGCGGCGGCGATCGCGTCCTTCACGTGCTTCTTATCCTCCGGCGGCGGCAGAACGGCCTCGAGCCCGAGCGACTCGAGCCACAGCTCACGGCACCAACCGCGGCTGTGATAGAGATGCTCGTCCTCCTCTTCCTCGATCTCCTCGTACGCCTCCTTCATCGCCTTGGCCTCGGCGCCCTTCAGGCTCTTCGCCGCGACGCCGATCAGCTCCCAGTCGAGGTGATCCTTCGTCTCGGCGAGCACGACGCACTCGCATGCGACGATCTGCGCGGCATCGGGCTCTTCCGCGGACAGCGCCTCCTTCATGGCGCTCACGAGCGATGCGCCCATCTCGTGGAGAATCTTGCCTCCCGGAGTCTGCTCCTCGGGATCGAGCTTCAGGGTCTTGCATACCTCCGTGAGCACCGTCACGTGCTTGCGGGTCTGCTGCAGGTACTTCTCCCATTCCTCCTTCAAATCCTCGTTCACCGCGCACTTCAGAGCGGTCTCATAGACCTTCACCCCTCCGCGCTCATGCTCGAGGGATTGAAGCACCAGCTCCTTCAATTGCAGCGCTTGCATACGTCCTCCTTGGAGTGGGCATCTTGGATTTCGGAGCGACGACTCGAGCAAGCGATGTTCCCACGCGAGGCGCGGCCGCGGCGGCGGCGCTCGAAGCGCCGGACACGCTCGCGTTGGGGGCGCGAAGCTGAGGCCGTGGGGGTATAGTCCCGGCCGATGCCGCCCGGCAGGCGAGGATCAAGCTCGAGAGCCTCCTCGAAGCCGTGCGGCTCGCGAGCGTCGAGAGCTGGGGCGGCCCGGCCTGCCGACGCCGCCCGCTCGGGGGGAAGGTGACGTACGCAGCGCAGTAACGATCGGATCCTCACGACTCACGTGGGAAGTCTGCCGGCTCCTCCCGGCTTGGACGCGAGTGCAGCGGATTACGAGTCGCAGCTCGCCCGGCAGGTCGCCGCGATCGTCCGCCGGCAGTCCGCTCTGGGTATCGACATCGTGAGCGACGGTGAGCTCAGCAAGGGCCACTGGCTCGCCTATCTCGACGATCGGCTCGGAGGCTTCGAGCCGAAGCCCATTCCGGCCGGAGAGACGCCTCTGCTGATGCAGGGTGAGGATCGCCGCGAGTTCCCGGGCTTCTACGCGGAGGCCACGGAGCGCGGCACGCTCTTCTACTCCTCGGGATTTCAGCGGGCGAGTCCCTCGAGCGCCGCGACCCGCGGCGTATGCGTCGGGCCGATCGAGTACATCGGAGAGCGCCTGGTCCGGCGGGACGTTCGGAACTTCAAGCAAGCGCTCGCCGCGACGCCCGTAGTCGAGGCGTTCTTGCCGGTCACGGCTCCGGCGAGCATCGAGCCCTACCGCTTCAACGAGTACTACTCCTCCGAGGAGTCGTTCCTCTACGCGCTCGCGGACGCGCTGACGGTCGAGTACGAGACCATCGCGGGAGCCGGCCTGCTCCTGCAGATCGACGACGCCTGGACTGCGGCGCTGTGGGACCGCATCGGCATGCCGGCAGGCCTCGACGCTTACAAGAAGCGATGCATGAAGCGCGTCGAGGCGCTGAATCACGCGCTCCGGCACATTCCACGGGAGCAGATCCGGTACCACATCTGCTGGGGAAGCTGGCACGGTCCGCACGTGTACGACGTGTCCCTGGGCGACATCGTCGATGTGATGCTCGCGGTGAAGGCCGGCGCGTACCTGTTCGAGGCCGCGAACGCGAGACACGAGCACGAGTACCATGTCTGGGAGCGCGTCTCGCCGCCGGCCGGCGCCGTACTGATCCCGGGGGTCGTGAGCCATGCGACGAACGTGGTCGAGCATCCGGCGCTCGTCGCCGAGCGCATTCAGCGGTTCGCGAAGCGGGTCGGACGCGAGAGCGTGATCGCCGGCACGGACTGTGGCTTCGGTGGCCGCATCCATCCCGAGCTCGCCTGGGCGAAGCTGCAGTCGCTCGTGGAGGGCGCGCGTCTCGCGACGCGGGCGCTCGGATACCGCTAGCGGCGGAGCGCGCCCGCGCTGCCAGCGCGAGCGGGCGGCGGGCGCCGCGCGGGGGCTTTGCCTCAGGCCGCTCGCGCCTCCAGGATCGCGACCGAGCGCTCGGTCGGAATGACCTTGTCCAGGCGCAATCCCGCCCCGGAGAGCAAGCGCTCGTACTCGGCGAGAGTGCGCTCGCGGCCACTCGTCATGACGAGCATCTCGATGTCCGTGAGCTTCGTGGGATGAAATCCCGGACCCTCGGGAACCGGAAGCTCGAGCAGCAGCAGCTTCGAGTGCGGGAGCGCCGCGCGCCGCACCGCCTCGAGGAGCGCCGTTGCCTCGGCATCGCCCCAGTCATGGACGACGTTCATCAGCAGATACGCGTCGCAGGCGGGCAAGCGATCCTCGAAGAAGTTGCCGGCCTGAAGCGCCAAGCGGCCCGAGGCCTGGGAATCAACGCCTTCGATGACGCGCGGCAGATCGAACAGCACGCCTCTTGCGCTCGGCGTCGCCGCGAGCACCGCTCGGATCAGATGGCCGCGACCGCCCCCGATGTCCGCAATGACTTGGAAGCCGGAGAAGTCGTAGGCGCCGAGCACGCTCTCGACTTGCTCGTGGGCCTTCGCCGTCATCGCCTCATCGAATATGCGCGCCTCGGCAGGGTGGCTCGCGAAATACTCGAAGCTGCCGCCGTGGGCGACACGCTTGACCGCCGGCTCGCCCGTGCGAAGCGCGTGCTCGAGCTGTCCGAACGCCGCCCAGTGGATCGGCATGCCCATCATGCGCGCGAGGGCTCGCCGGGACTTCGGATGATCCGTTCGCAGCAGCCGCGAGGCGGGTGAGTGGCCGAACCGATCGTCGACCTCCTCGAAGATGCCGACCGAAGCGAGGGCGCGCAACACGCGCGAGAGCGCCTGAGGGTGCACGTCGATGGCCTTCGCCAACGCCTCCGCGGTCTGCGGCGTCTCATCGAGATGGTCCGCCACGCCGAGCTCGGCGACGACGTGCAGGCATCGCGACGCCCAGTAGCCCCGGCCCAGCTGGAACAGGATCTGAAGGGGTTCGGTCTCGCTCACGGCCACCTCCGGCGTTCCACGCCTGGCTCGAGAGGGTCCCGCTCCGCGCCGCCCCGTGCGACGCCCGAAGCGAGTATGGCGGTCTTAGGCGAACAGCCCCATCACGTAGTGGCTGTCCATGTACTCTCGCAGAGCGGCGATCTTGCCGTCCCGAACCTCGAGCGCCCACGCATACAGATTCGAGTACGGCCGGCCGTCCTTGAGATGGCCGACTCCTCGAGACTCCACCATGACGAGCGCGCCGTTCGAGGCGATCGAATCGACGACGACTTTCGGATCGCCCGGAGCGAACAGCCCGCGTACCGGCTTGAGGAACTCGTCGATGATGCCCTTGTGGCCCTTGTGCGCGCCGGCTCCGGGCACCTCGCGAACCTGCGCCGTCCAGGTCGCGTCCTCGTGCAGGAGCGAGCGGACGGCCTCCAGATCGCCATTGCTCAGCGCGGCGAAGAATTCGAGCACGATGCGCTCGTTGGCGCAGGTTGGCGTCACCATCGCGTACCCCCCTCTCCTTCGGATCTCCGCGTCGCGGCACCGTCCAGGGCTGATCCAGGCCGGCTTCGCAACTATTGTAAATCAGCCCGAAACCTACGGCACAATGTTCGCGTGTCCCCCGTACGTGGCTTCATTCTCCAGGCCAGCTATCGCATCGCCTCCTCCGGTGCCGGCCGGCGCGTCCCCGTCGTGCATCTCTACGGCCTGCTCGAGGATGGCGGTGCCTTCCTGGTGCGCGACGACCGACAGCGCCCCCACTTCTACATCCGAGCCGCGGACCTCGCGCGCGCCCAACCCCTTCCCGCGCTCGGGCAACGGGCTGTCGACCGGCGCTCGTTCGGCGGCGATCCGGTCTGCCGCATCGAGGTGGAAGTTCCCGCCGACGTCCCACCGCTTCGCGACCGGCTGCACGGAGCCGGCATCGAGACGTACGAGGCTGACGTGCGCTTTGCCGTGCGCTATTTGATCGAGCGCGGCATCAAGGGCGGATGCGAGATCGAAGGCGGCGCGGCCGCGGGGAGCCGCCCTGGCGTCGCTTCGGACCTTCGCCCCGGCGCGATCCTCGCCAACGCGGCGAGCGCAGGCGGGCTCACGATATTCGACAACCCCGCGCTTCGTCCAGCCGAAGTGACGGTCGAGCCGCGCGTGCTCTCCTTCGACATCGAGACGGACGCCAAGGGCGAGCGCCTGCTCGCGATCTCCCTGTTCGCGCCCGGGATCGATGAAGTGCTGATCGTCGACGGCAGCGATCGGCCCATGCCGGAGCGCGCGACGCGCTGCGCCGATGAGCTCTCGGCGCTCGATGCCTTCTGCAACCGCATCGCGTCCTGCGATCCGGACGTGCTGACGGGCTGGAACATCATCGACTTCGATCTGGGCGTCCTGCAGAGAATCGCGATGCGCGTGCATCACCCGCTCGTCCTCGGCCGCGACGCGGGGGCGATGCGCATTCGCAAGCCCGAAGGCTACTTCGGCAGCGGCCAAGCGAGCATCCCCGGACGGGTGGTGCTCGACGGCATCGACCTGTTGCGCGGCGCGTTCATGCGGATGGAGGACTACTCGCTCGACACCGTGGCGCGGGCGGTTCTCGGCGAAGGCAAGGCCGTCGACGGCGACGTGCGCAACCGCATCGCGGAGATCCTCCACAACTATCGGCACGATCTGCCCGCCTTCGCGCTCTACGCCCGCACGGATGCGCGCCTCGCCTACCAGATCATCGAGAAGCTCAACCTCGTGAGGCTCGCGTTCGCTCGGAGCCAGCTGACCGGCATGACGCCGGATCGCGTGGCCGCGAGCATCGCCTCCTTCGACTTCCTGTATCTTTCGGCGCTCGAGCGGATCGGCGTCGTGGCTCCCACCGTGCGTGACGGCAACTCCCGCTCGCGGGAAGCGCAGCAGGGCGGACATGTGCTCGAGCCCGTGACCGGTCTGCATCGCAACGTGTGGGTGTTCGATTTCAAGAGCCTGTATCCGAGCCTCATCCGCACGTTCAACATCGATCCGCTGAGCTACGTGCCGGACCCGCCGCCGCAAGCCGACCTGATCCGCACGCCCGCCGGCGCGTTCCGCCGCGAGCCGGCCATCCTCCCCCGCCTGCTCGACGAGCTGTTCCCGCAACGCGAGGCGGCCAAGAGGAGGCACGACGAGGTGGCGGCGCACGCCATCAAGATCCTGATGAACTCGTTCTACGGCGTGCTCGGCACGCCCGCGTGCCGCTTCTTCAACTCTGCGCTCGCGAACTCCATCACCGGCCTCGGCAAGGAGATGCTCCTCTGGTCCAAGACCTGGTTCGAGACGGCGGGATTTGCCGTGCTCTACGGCGATACGGACAGCCTGTTCGTCCGCTCGGGCGAGACGGATCCCGAGCGGGCTCGCGAGCAGGCGCACGAGCTCGCCGCGGCGCTCAATGCGGAGCTCGCCGCGCACATCGCCGCCCGTTGGCGCGTGGCGAGCCGGCTCGAGCTGCAGTTCGAGAAGCTCTACTTGAGATTGTTCCTGCCCCACGCTCGGCACAGCACGCGCGGCGCGAGCAAGCGCTACGCGGGCCTGCTGCGCGAGGGAGGGATGGACACCGTGGAATTCATCGGCCTGGAAGTCGTGCGCCGCGACTGGACCGCCCTCGCCAAGCGCGTTCAGCGCGAGCTCTATCAGCGGCTCTTCACCGATCAGCCCGTCGATGCGTACCTTGCGCAGATCGTGAGTCGTCTGCGCAAGGGCGAGCTCGACCAGGAGCTCGTCTACCACAAGAATCTACGCAAGGACGCGAGCGATTACACGGCGACCACGCCGCCGCACGTCGCGGCCGCGCGCAAGTCGAGCCAGCCGCAGGGCCGGTCGGTCCGCTACGTGATGACGACCGCCGGCGCCGAGCCGCTCGACAACGTGCAGCATCCGCTCGATCGGGAGCACTATGTCGCGAAGCAAGTGCGGCCCGTCGCCGAGCCGGTACTCGAGGCGCTCGGCCTCGACTTCGAGCGGGTGATCGGCGACACGCGTCAGCTCGATCTGTATTCGTCATGAGGGGGAGCGGCACATGAGCACCGAGGAAGCACCGGTCCTGATCGTAGGGGGCGGACTCGTTGGCCTGTCGACGGCGATGTTTCTCGCTCAGCACGGAATCGGCTCGACCGTGGCGGAACGGCTGCGCGGCACATCGGCGCTGCCGCGTGCGGCGCACTTCCACATGCGCACGCTGGAATTGTTCCGCTCGGTGGGTATCGAGGAGCAGGTCCAGCGTCAGTCGGAGCGGGAATTCACGCCCGAGGGGGCGATCGTCGCGCTCGAGTCGTTGGCGGGAAAGCAGATCGCCGCCTTCATCTCGAATCTCAACGAAGGCGTCGAGGCGTTGAGCCCGTGCCGGCGCCTGTTCATCACTCAACCGGGGCTCGAGCCGATCTTGCGGGCGAGCGCGGAGCGCGCCGGCGCGAAGGTGCTCGACGGCCAGGAGCTCGTCGGTGTCGCTCAGGACGGGGACGGCGTGACGGCAACGGTCCGGGATGTCGACACCGGCGAGGAGCGGCGCCTCCGCGCGCGATATTTGGTCGGGGCCGATGGGCCGCACAGCAGGACGCGCGAGCTGCTCGGCATACCCATCGATGGGCGGGGCATCTTCTCCAACAGCCTCACCATCTACTTCCGCGCCGATGTGGCGCGGCTCATGGCGGGGCGCAATCTGAGCGTCATGTACATCATCAACCCGACGCTGAGCGGCTTCATCCGCCTCGACAAGGAGAGCCGTAGCGGGTTCCTCGCCGTCAATACGGTCGGCGACCCGACAAAGCCGGAAGCGGGTAACGCTGCAGCCGACACCAGTGAGAGGCGCGTGCTCGAGCTGGTGCGCGCCGCGATCGGCGCTCCCGATATCCCGATCCAGATCGACGGTGTCGCGCGCTGGCGAGCGGTCTCGGATGTCGCGCGGCGCTACCAGGATGGGCGAGTCTTCATCGCCGGCGACGCCGCCCACGTCATGCCGCCCAACGGCGGCTTCGGCGGCAATACCGGGATTCACGACGCGCACAATCTCGCTTGGAAGCTCGCGCTGGTGCTGAAGCGTGCGGCCGGCGAGGAGCTTCTGTCGAGCTACGAGGAGGAGCGCAGGCCCGTCGGCAAGTTCACGGTCGAGCAGGCGTACACGCGGTACGTCACGCGGACCGCCCCGCATCTCGGCGCCAAGGATTTCGAGCCGCAAGCGGCCGACTTGGATATCGAGCTCGGCTATCTCTACCGCTCCCGCGCCATCGTCTCGGAAGACGCGCGGGACGCCGTGCACGAGGATCCACACCAATCCCTGGGCCGGCCGGGCTCGCGCGCGCCGCATCTGTGGCTCGAGAGGGACGGCAAGCGGATCTCGACGCTGGACCTTCTCGGCACGTCCTTTGTCCTGCTGGCCGGCCCGCGGGGCGAGGCTTGGCGCGCCGCGGCGCGCGAAGCGGCCGAGTCTTTCCCGGGCCTCGATCTCGATGCGTACGTCGTCGGGACGGATCTGCGCGACTCGGCAGCGCGCTTCGCACCGGCCTACGGGGTGTCCGCATCGGGTGCCGTGCTGGTCCGCCCGGACGGCTTCGTCGCCTGGCGATCCAAGGAGGACTCGGCGCATCCCGCCGAAAGCTTGAGGCGGGCGCTCGCTCGGCTGCTGTCGCGGACCCCATGAGCGCGGCGTTCTTCACCATCGGCCACTCCACCCGATCGCTTCCCGAGCTCATCGAGCTACTGCACGAGGCGGGCGTCACGCTGCTCGTCGATGTCCGCACGGTGCCCCGCTCCCGGACCAACCCGCAATTCAACGCGGATAGCCTGCCGCAAGCGCTGGAGCCGGCCGGCATCGGCTACCGCCACATCGCGGCGCTCGGCGGCCTGCGCAGCCGCCGCCGCGACAGCCCTCCCTCCCCCAACGACTTCTGGGAGAACACGAGCTTCCGCAACTACGCCGATTACGCGGCGACCGGCGACTTTCGGCAGGGACTCGAGAGTCTGCTGCGCCTCGGCGAGACGCACCGCTGCGCGGTCATGTGCGCCGAGGCCGTCTGGTGGCGATGCCACCGCCGCATCATCGCCGACTACCTGATCGCGGGCGGCCACCCCGTGTTCCACATCATGGGACCCGGCAAGACCGAGCCTGCGCACCTGACACCGGCCGCCCGGCAGATGCCGGGCGGCACGCTGACCTATCCGCGCGCCGCGCCACCTCTCGGCTGATACGTTCCGGCAGGCGAGCGAAAGGGAATCGCGAGCCGGTTCCAGCCGTTGATCGCGACGATGGCGAGCGTCAGGTCGACGCTCTCCTTCTCCGAGAAGTGCTTGCGCAGCTCCGCGTACAGCGCATCATCGTCGTGATGCTCCGAGACGCGGGTAACGGCCTCCGTCCAAGCGAGCGCGGCGCGCTCACGCTCGCTGAAGAACGGCGTCTCGCGCCATGCGGGCAGCGCGTAGAGCCGCTGCTCGGTCTCTCCGGCCGCGCGGGCGTCCTTCGTGTGCATGTCGAGGCAGTAGGCGCAGCCGTTGATCTGGGAGGCGCGGGTCTTCACGAGCTCGAGCAGCGAATGCTCGATCCCGCAGTCCGAGATATAGCTTTCCAGCTGCCGCAGGGGCGCGACGCCCTGTGGCGATACCTTGTGGTAGTCGAGTCTCTGTGACATGGCTCTCTCCTCGTCGGATCGATGATACTCACGTCTCGGCCGATCCGCACTCCGGCGGGAACTCACCTCCTTAGGATCCGAGCGGAAGTCTCGCCAACCGACGACCGCACCCCAGCGGCCCCGCCTTGGGGTAAGCTCGGTCCTCAATGACGACCGGCCACATGCGCGCACGCAACTTCGGTCTCTGCTTCGCCGCGTCGACCGTCGCAGGCCTGTTCTTCTTCAGCCAGTCGCTCACCCGCAGCCTCATCCTGCGGGACCCCGAGCCGTGGTGGGACACGCTCACCCGCTACCTCGTCGGCCTTTACCTCATCGCGCTCTTGGTACCCCTCGTGCTCTGGCCTTCACGCCGGCTGCCGATCGAGCGCCGAGTGTGGCTTCCGCGTGTCACCCTCCACCTCCTCTTCAGCGTCATCTTCTCCCTGCTCGAGCTCGCGATCGCCTACACGGTCGGCTCGTGGCTGGGCTTGGCGCCCGGGCCGCCCGGGACGCCCTGGCACACCTACCGCTCCGTGCTGATTTGGGATTTTCACGCAGGCATCACGTTCTACTGGGTCCTGCTGGGCGGCGAGCACGCGCTGCGCTACTACCGCAAATACCGGCAGGGCGAGCAGGAGGCTCTGAGGCTCGCGCTGCGCGCCACCGAGCTGCAGCGGCAGCTCGCCCGCGCGCAGCTCCACGCTCTGAAGGCACAGCTGCATCCGCATTTCCTCTTCAATACGCTGAACGCCATCATGGTGCTCGTGCGCCACCGTCGCAGCGAGCAAGCGGAGCAGACCCTGGCGCTGCTCAGCGAGCTGCTTCGTCGTGTGCTCGAGGACTGCGAGGCGCAGGAAGTGTCCCTGCGCCGCGAGCTCGAGTTCCTGCGCCTGTATCTGGCGATCGAGCGAGTGCGCGTCGGAGACCGCTTGCAAGTGGAGACGGACATCGCGCCCGAGACGCTCGATGCCGCGGTGCCGCACCTCGGCTTGCAGCCGATCGTGGAGAACGCGATCCGCCACGGCATCGGACAAAGCTCGGCGGCCGGCCGAATCACCATCCGCTCGCGGCGCCAGGCGGACCGCCTGCAGATCGAGGTCCGAGACGACGGCCCGGGGCTTCGAGCCTCCCGTTCCGGCGGAATGGGCTTGTCGAATACCCGGGCCCGCTTGACTCAGCTTTACGGAAGCTCGGGTCGCTTGACCGTCGAGAACGCCGGAGCCGGCGGCGTCGTCGCAGCGCTGTCCATCCCGTTTCACTCCGGAGTGGACGGTTGCGAGCTCGAGATGGGAGAGGCCGATGCCGTTCACAGCGCTGCTGGTTGACGATGAGCCGCTCGCCCGCGAGGGCCTGCGCGCACTGATCTCGCAGGACCCGGAAATCGCGGCCATCCACGAAGCGGTGGACGGCCGCGACGCCCTGGCCGCGATCCGCAATCTCGAGCCGGATTTGGTCTTTCTCGACGTGCAAATGCCGGAGATGAACGGATTCGACGTGCTCGAGCGGCTCGGCGCGAGGATGCCGATCGTCGTGTTCGTGACCGCCCACGACGAGTACGCGATCGATGCGTTTGAGATCAACGCGGTCGATTACCTGCTCAAGCCCGTGACGCGCGAGCGATTCGCGTCGGCGCTGGTGCGCGCGAAGGCTCGGTTGCAGGCGCGCCCTGCGGAGGAGCTCAATCGGCGGATTCTGTCGCTTCTGGAGACGGTCGCCTCGCCGCGGCGCTTCCTCAAGCGCATCGTGGTGCGGTCGGGCGGCAAGGCGACTTTCGTCGCCGTGGACGACGTTCGGTGGATCAAGGCAGCCGAGAACTACGTTCAGCTGAACGTCGGGCACAGGGCGTATCTGCTACACGTGACGATGAGCAAACTCGAGCGATCGCTCGATCCGGAGGTCTTTCAGCGTATTCATCGCTCGATCATCATAAACGTTCGGCATGTGAAGGAGCTGCAGCCGGTGCTGCACGGAGAGTACCTCGTCACGCTGAGCGACGGCGAGCGACTTCAATCCTCCCGAACCTATCACGAGCGGCTGAAGGCGCTCGCCGCCAATCCGTTCTGACCGCCGCCGCTGCCAGCTCGCGTAACGGTCGGGCCGGTTGGTCAAAGTCGTCTTTTCGCCTGGGCACGGCGGGTCCACACTCGGCAGTCATGGTGCGAACGAACCTGCGCAACGCGCTGCTGCTCGCCGGTCTGCTGTGGCTCACGCTGGGTCGGGCCGCGCAAACGCAATCGCCTTATGCCGAGGAGGTCCGGGCCGGCGCGGAGTCGATCTATGTATTTCGAACCACCCGCACGCAGCACCATTCGGGCGCAACGCCGGCCTGCGCATCGGCGCCGTTCCGGTCCGTGGACAACGACTACTACGCCCTCTGGTCCATCGGGCTGCGGGCGACCGACAGCCGCGTCGTCGACACGCACGAGCGCGAGGTGGGCGGATTTAGCGCCTGCTTCGGACCGCTGACACGCGACAAGCCGCTCCTGATGTTCGCGACGGGAAGTGTCGCGCATATTCCATGGAGGGGCATTGGACAGTGTATCGTCCTGCCATCGCAGCCGCCGGTCCGGACGGCAATCGCGTTCACGTGCCACTTGACGCTGAGCGGGCTTCCGCCTGCTTACGCCGGCGGGTTCGCCGTGTCGAGCACGCTCGCACCGTTCATCAGCAGGACGCAGCCCGCGACGGCGCACGTGCCCGGTTATCTCTCCACCTCGGTGGTGGTGATACGCCTGTGGACACAGCCCGCAGCGGCAGGCCGGAAAGGGGCCGTGGCGGGCGGCTCGTAAAGGCGACGAGTCGTCCACTCGCCGCGAGGCAGCCGCTTGCGAGGCGATCTGGACCGCGGCAGCAGCGGGTTGTAAGGTGACCGCCCCACCCGTAACCGACGCCAGGAACGAACATGAGCGGTCATGGTCCCACACGCCTCGAGCCGACGTTCACGAGCTTCGATCCCGCGCTCACGAGTCTCGAGCCGGCGTTCGAGCGGCCGACGCGCCGCCTGTTCCTCCAGTCCTGTGGCGCTCTCGTGGCGACACCATGGCTGACGCGCGCGGTCGCGGCCGCCGCGGTGGAGCCCTTGCAGCTGCCCTTGCACCTGAGGCAGCTCATCAACCACATCGGTATCTCCGTCCCCGATGTGACGAAGTCGGCGACGTTCTACAGCCATCTTTTCGACGGGGCGAGAATCGTCGGACAGGAGAAGCCCTCCCTGCGCTACGTCATCAGCTTCTACCCCGGGCAGATGTCCGTCGGAGACCTGCGGGGCGCCGCGGGCGGTGCCCAGATGCAAGCGCTGATCGATCATTTCTGCGTCGCGACCGAGCCTTACGACCCGGCGGCGTGGCGGGCTCGGCTCGATCAGGACGGGATCCGGTATTTCGCAAGGGGAAGCTTCGTCGACATCGACGGCATTGCCGTGCAGCTGACGGGAGGGCGGCGCCGCGCAGCACCGAGCGGCGCAGCGCGGCGCAGGACTCCTCCGCCGGCGGGCGGCGGGTTCAAGCCCATGCCGCCCCTTTATACGGGCCAGCCGCTCGTGAAGGCGCACGGCTTCGAGCACGTGATGTTGCATGTCACCGACCTCGACGCCTCGGTGGCCACTTTCCGTAAGCTCTTTGGCTTGGCGCCCCACCAATCCGGCGCCGCGGAGGTGTTCTTCAGCGTCGGCGCCGTGCGGCTCGGGCTGCGGAAGGCCGCCGACGGCGAGAAGCCGAGCATCGCCTCCTACGCGATCAAGGTCGAGAAGTTCGACCGCTCGCAGGTGAGCGAAGGGCTGGAAGCGCTCGGCGCGAAGGTCGAGCCCTCGGAAGGACGCGAACGGCGGAGCGTTCTGCGCTTCGCCGATCCCGACGGGCTCCGATGCGCGCTGTGGGCGGTTTGAGCACCGCCCTCGCTCGCCTCGGTCAATCGCGCCAACGGCGCTACAGCCCGAGCTCGCTGAGCCTCGGGTGATCGTCCGGACGCCGGCCGAGGGGCCAGTGGAACTTGCGCTCGGACTCCTTGATGGGAAGGTCGTTGATGCTCGCGTGCCGCCGCTTCATCAAGCCGTCCTCGCCGAACTCCCAGTTCTCGTTCCCGTAGGACCGGAACCAATTGCCCGAGTCGTCGTGCCACTCGTACGCGAATCGTACGGCGATCCGATTGCCCTCGAAGGCCCAGAGCTCCTTGATCAGGCGATAGTCGAGCTCCTTCGCCCACTTGCGCGCGAGGAACGCCCGGACCTCCTCACGGCCGCTCAGGAACTCGGAGCGGTTCCGCCATCGCGTGTCGGGCGAATAGACCAGCGCCACGCGCGCCGGATCGCGTGAATTCCACCCGTCCTCCGCTTGCCTCACCTTCTGAATGGCGGTCTCGCGTGTGAATGGAGGCAGTGGTGGGCGAATTTCTGGACTGGGCATGACGAGTTCCTTTCAGGTGGAGATTTCACTCAAAGACGCAGCCGCTGCAGCCGGCTCGCCTTCACACGGAACCACGACAGTACGCTCACAATCGCTACATGCAATCCGATATCGATGCGGCGCGTGAGTAGCCGCCAACGCCTTTCCAGCGCAACGGCGACATGCACCAGCGCGTAAAGCGCCGAGACGGCGAGCAGACACGGTAGCCGTGTACGGTAGAACCCCTCAGTGTAATCCAGTCGCGCCGGCAGTAGCAGCCCCCCGGCTGGTAACCGTACACCCATTGCGGAGCAGCGAGAGTCACAGCAGCGACAGCGATTGCTCGCCGCCCCTGTACAGATCCTACGTGCGCGTTGACGCATACGGCTCTTACCTCGAGTGTTCGACGCGGAAGCGTTGTTCTGGCCATGGGTGCAAGATGCCGGCCTGCGGAAGATGTCCGTCCGCCAACACCTGCGTCCATCGCCATGTTCGGCGCCAGCGCTGGCTGCGGCGCCGAAGCGCCCGATATCAGTGCCAGACGGTATAGCGACGGAAGTCGCAGAGAGCTTTGAAACTGGTCGGAACGGCGTGTTAGGCGAAATAACCTCGCACGACACTGCCGAGTCAACCCCCCTGCTCGGCGAGTGGCAAATGAGATCGACGCCGAAGAGCCTGTTTGATTTCCTTGAGCTTCGCACGGAATCGCTTGCGTTGAGATCGCCGCCATAGTTGGAACGCCTTGCCGTCCTTCTTGGTCCCGCACATGTCGCTAGCCCCAGGAAGTCAAAAGTAGCCGGCTTGCCGTCCTCTCGACGCGCCCGATCCGCGCCCGCAATGACGCCAACCGCCGCCGTCGGCACCGCGACGAGCTCGCTCTCGGCGATCGCCGCTGCAC
>JASHSR010000522.1 GCA_030038645.1 Gammaproteobacteria bacterium | reverse complement strand
AAGTGATCGGGGTAATCTTGCCGGCGCGCAGCGCCGGAGGCAGGGCGCAGCGGGCAAAAGTCACGCCTTTTGCCCGCGGTAACCGTGTAGGGTATCGCTGAAACCGCCGGGAGCGGTTTCAGCCAAATCAAGTAGGCCAGTAGCTCAATTGGCAGAGCGGCGGTCTCCAAAACCGCAGGTTGGGGGTTCGATTCCCTCCTGGCCTGCCATCGGCTCGAAGTGAACGACGAACACAAAGTCCCAACCACCGGCGCGTCGGACAAGGTGAAGCTCGGCGCCGCGATCGCCTTCGTGATCGCGGGTGTCGCTGCTTACTACGTGCTCGGCAACTCGGAGGCGACGTGGCTGCGCTGGCTCGCCGTGGCCGCGGGCGTTGCCCTGGCTGCGGCGGCGGTCGTCCCGTCGAAGTACGGGCGCGATCTGCGCCAGTTCTGGATGGACTCCCGAGTGGAGCTGCGCAAGGTCGTCTGGTCCACCCGCCGCGAGACGGGCATGACGACGCTCGTGGTCTTCGGCTTCGTCGTCATCGCCGGCGTGTTTTTCTGGCTCGTGGACTTGGTGCTCGCCTGGGCCACACGCCACCTGACGGGTCAAGGAGGCTGAGCATGGCCTTGCGCTGGTACGTGGTGCACGCGTACTCGAATTTCGAGCATCGGGTCGCCGAGGCCTTGAAGGAGCGCATCAGGCGCCAGGGGCTCGAGCCGAAGTTCGGCGAGATCCTCGTGCCGACCGAGGAGGTCGTCGAGATGCGCGACGGCCAGAAGCGCAAGAGCGAGCGCAAGTTCTACCCCGGCTACGTGCTCGTGCAGATGGAAATGGACGAGGAGACCTGGCATCTCGTGCGCGACGTGCCGAAGGTCCTCGGGTTCATCGGCGGCACGTCGGACCGGCCTGCGCCGATCACCGACAAGGAGGCGATGCAGATCCTGCGCCGCGTCGAGGAAGGCGTGGACAAGCCGCGGCCGAAGGTGCTGTTCGAGCCGGGCGAGGTGGTCCGCGTCATCGAGGGCCCGTTCAACGACTTCAACGGCGTCGTCGAGAGCGTGAACTACGAGAAGAACCGGCTGCAGGTGGCCGTGCAGATCCTCGGGCGCTCGACGCCCGTGGAGCTCGACTTCTCGCAGGTGGAGAAGGCGTAGATAGAAGGGTAGATAGAAGGCATGAGTCGGAGTGAGGCCGTGCCACGAGACTCGCTCGTAGGATGCTTTCGGGACCGCCCGCAAGTACATCCCTGTAGGGTTGCGACAAAAACGTCCCTGTTTTTGACGCTCCCGAAAGCATCCTACGAGCGAGCCTCCTTGAGGCGCGGCGCAAGTGCGAGCGCCTCCGCGGGAGCGCGGCGCAAGTATTAATCGGGGAGCCTCACGGCGATTGCACCCGAGGAGAGACTGAGATGGCGAAGAAGGTTCAGGGTTACGTCAAGCTGCAGGTGCCGGCGGGGTCGGCGAATCCCTCCCCGCCCATCGGCCCGGCGCTCGGCCAGCAGGGCGTGAACATCATGGAGTTCTGCAAGCAGTTCAACGCGCAGACGCAGAAGCTCGAGAAGGGCCTGCCGATCCCGGTCGTCATCACGGTGTACTCGGATCGCAGCTTCACCTTCATCATGAAGACGCCTCCGGCGTCGGTGCTCATCCGCAAGGCGATCGGCATCGAGAAGGGCAGCGGCACGCCGAACACCAACAAGGTGGGAAAGATCACGCGCAAGCAGCTCGAGGAGATCGCGAAGACGAAGCAGCCGGACCTCACGGCGGCCGACCTCGATGCCGCGGTCCGCACCATCGCGGGCAGCGCCCGCAGCATGGGCGTCGAAGTGGAAGGGGTCTGAGCCATGCCTCGAGCAGCCAAGCGGATGCAGGCCTGGACGGCGAAACTGCAGGCCGGCAAGCACTACGCCGTCGATGACGCCTTGCAGCTCGTCAAGGAGTTCGCCAAGGCGAAGTTCGACGAGTCGGTCGACGCGGCCGTGAATCTGGGCATCGACGCGAGCAAGTCCGATCAGCAGGTGCGCGGCTCGACGGTGATGCCGCACGGCATCGGCAAGTCGGTGCGCGTCGCCGTGTTCACGACCGGCAAGAACCAGGACGCGGCCAAGGCGGCCGGCGCCGACATCGTCGGCCTCGAGGACCTCGCCGCGAAGGTCAAAGGCGGGGAGATCGACTTCGACGTCGTGGTGGCCAGTCCCGACGCCATGCGCATCGTCGGCCAGCTGGGCCAGATCCTCGGTCCGCGGGGGCTCATGCCGAACCCCAAGGTCGGAACGGTGACGCCCGATGTGGCCGGCGCCGTACGCAACGCCAAGGCCGGACAGGTTCGCTATCGGGTGGACAAGGCCGGAATCGTCCACTGCACCATCGGCAAGGCGAGCTTCGGGGTGCCGGCGCTCAAGGACAACTTGATGGCCCTCATCGCGGACCTGCAGAAGGCGAAGCCCGCAGCCGCCAAGGGCCAGTATTTGAGGCGTGTCTCGGTGTCCTCGACCATGGGGCCGGGCGTCACGATCGACACAGCGAGCTTGAGCGCGCAGGCGCCGAGCTCTTGAATTGGCTCAGCGCCCCCGAGGGGCGCTGACATCAAAGACCGCAGGCGAGGCGAGCGCGACAGGGCCCAAAGCCCGTGCCCGCGCCGGGCCTCTCAATGACCGCCTGCGCAGATGGTGAGCCGCTTACGGCCGTACGAGGGTGTTCCTTGGGTCCGTGAAGGTCGCCGTCGAAGGTGAAGCCCGCGGGAGCGCGGGTTTCGTCGTGATCTTCTAAGGCCCGGAGAGACGTGATGCCCCTCAAGCTCGAAGACAAGAAGGCGCTCGTGGCGGAGGTGACCGCGGTGGCGGCGAAAGCCCAATCGGTCGTCGCCGCGCAGTACCGCGGCCTCACGGTCGCGCAAATGACGGAGCTGCGCGCCAAGGCGCGGTCGCAAGGCGTGTACATGCGCGTGGTCAAGAACACGCTGGCGCGCCGCGCGATCGCGGGCACGTCGTTCGAGCCCATCGGTCCCGCGTTGAAGGGGCCCGTGGTGCTCGCTTTCTCGAAGGACGACCCGGGCGCGGCCGCGCGCGTGGTGCGGGACTTCGGAAAGACGAACGAGAAGCTCATCGCCACCCTCGTGTCCCTCGGCGGCGAGGTGCTGCCGGGCAAGGACCTCGAGAGGGTGGCGAGCCTGCCGACCCGCGCGCAGGCGCTCGCCATGCTCCTCGGCGTCCTGAAGGCGCCCATCGAGAAGCTGGTGCGCACGCTGGCCGAGCCCCAAGCCAAGCTCGCGCGGACGCTCGCCGCGGTCCGCGAGCGCAAGCAGGCCGCGGGCGCCGCTTGATTTCCCCAAACTTGTCTTGATTCCCGATTCAGGAGACCCCAAATGGCTGTCACTAAAGACGAAATCCTCGATGCAATTTCCAAGATGAGCGTCATGGAGGTCGTCGAGCTGATCTCCGACATGGAGAAGAAGTTCGGCGTCACCGCCGCCGCCCCCGTCGCCGTCGCGGCGGCTCCGGGCGCCGCCGCGGCCGCAGCGCCCGTCGCGGAGGAGAAGACCGAGTTCACCGTCACGCTGAAGGAGTACCCGGCGGAGAAGAAGGTGAGCGTGATCAAGGTCATCCGCGAGCTCACGGGCCTCGGCCTCAAGGAGGCGAAGGACCTCGTCGAGGGCGTCCCCTCGACCGTGAAGGAGGCGGTCTCCAAGGCCGACTCGGAGGCCATGAAGAAGAAGCTCGAGGACGCGGGGGCGAAGGTGGAGATCAAGTAAGTTGTCCCGGGCCTTCGGCCGGGGCGAGGTGGACGGCCTCGTGGGCGCGGACGGCCCGCGGCCGCTCTACAACTGGCGGAAATTCGGGTAAAATGGGGTATTCCCCAATTTACCCCTATTCGCATCGTGCGTTCGACGCGCGGCGACCTGGAAGCGGCAGCTGTCCGGGCCGGTCGCGTGTCGCGCGCTTTTCCGTTTTGAGGTGACCCGATGGCCTATTCTTTCACCGAGAAGAAGCGCATCCGCAAGAACTTCGGCAAGCAGCCGAGCATCCTCGACGTACCCTACCTCCTCGCCATCCAGCTCGACTCCTACCGCACCTTCCTGCAGGCGGAGGTCCCGGAGGACAACCGCTCGAGCGTGGGCCTCCACGCCGCATTCAAGTCGGTGTTCCCCATCACGAGCTACTCGGGCAACGCCTCCCTCGAGTACGTGAGCTACCGGCTCGGCGAGCCGGTGTTCGACGTGAAGGAGTGCCAGCTGAGGGGGCTCACCTATGCCGCCCCGTTGAGAGTGAAGGTGCGGCTCGTGGTGCTCGACAAGGAAGCGGCGGGCGCGAAGAAGCCCGTCAAGGACGTGCGCGAGCAGGAGGTCTATCTCGGCGAGCTGCCGCTCATGACCGAGAACGGCACCTTCATCGTGAACGGCACCGAGCGGGTCATCGTCTCGCAGCTGCACCGCAGCCCCGGCGTGTTCTTCGACCACGATCGCGGCAAGACGCACTCCTCGGGGAAGCTCTTGTTCTCGGCGCGCATCATTCCCTATCGCGGGTCGTGGCTCGACTTCGAGTTCGACCCCAAGGACTGCCTGTTCGCGCGCATCGACCGCCGGCGCAAGCTCCCGGTCACCATCATCCTGCGCGCGCTCGGCATGAGCGAGGCCGACATCCTCGACACCTTCTTCGACACGAACTCCTTCTTCCTCGGCAAGGAGGAGATCGCCCTGCAGCTCGTCCCGCAGCGGCTGCGCGGCGAGACGGCGACTTTCGAGATCCGCATCGGCGACAAGGTGATCGTCGAGGAAGGCCGCCGCATCACCGCACGGCACGTCCGGCAGCTCGAGGACGCCGGCGTCACGCGCCTGCGCGTCCCGCGCGAGTACGTCTACGGCAAGATCCTCGCGCACGACGTGGTGAACACGGAGACGGGCGAGATCCTCGCCAAGGCGAACGAGGTCTTGACCGCGGCGAGCGTCGAGAAGCTCATCGAGGCCGGCATCGCCGAGGTGAGGACGCTCTACGTGAACGACCTCGACCGCGGCCCGTACATCTCGGACACGCTGCGCATCGATCCGACCAAGACGCGCCTCGAGGCCCTCGTCGAGATCTACCGCATGATGCGCCCGGGGGAGCCTCCGACCAAGGACGCGGCCGAGAACCTGTTCAACAACCTGTTCTTCAATCCCGAGCGCTACGATCTCTCGGGGGTCGGCCGCATGAAGTTCAACCGGCGCGTGCGCCGCGAGCCGGGCGTCGGCGGCGGCGTGCTCACGAAGGACGACATCATCGACGTCCTGCGCGTGCTGATCGACATTCGCAACGGCAACGGCACGGTCGACGATATCGACCACCTCGGCAACCGGCGGGTGCGCAGCGTCGGGGAGATGGCGGAGAACGCGTTCCGCGTCGGTCTGGTGCGGGTCGAGCGCGCCGTGAAGGAGCGCCTGACGATCGCCGAGACCGAGCCGCTCATGCCCCAGGAGATGATCAACGCAAAGCCGGTCGCGGCCGCGGTGAAGGAGTTCTTCGGCTCCTCGCAGCTCTCGCAGTTCATGGACCAGAACAATCCGCTCTCCGAGGTCACGCACAAGCGGCGCGTCTCGGCCCTGGGGCCGGGCGGCTTGACGCGCGAGCGCGCCGGATTCGAGGTGCGCGACGTGCACCCGACGCACTACGGGCGGGTGTGCCCGATCGAGACGCCGGAAGGCCCGAACATCGGGCTCATCAACTCGCTTGCCGTGTACGCGCGCACGAACGAATACGGGTTCCTCGAGACCCCGTACCGGCGCGTCGAGGACGGGCGCGTCACCGACAGGATCGAGTATCTCTCCGCGATCGAGGAGGGCGAGTTCGCGATCGCGCAGGCGAACGCGCGGCTCGGGCCGGCCGGGGAGCTCGCGGACGAGCTCGTCTCCTGCCGCTTCCAGAACGAGTTCACGCTCATGCCGCGGGACCGCATCAACTACATGGACGTGAGCCCGAAGCAGATCGTCTCGGTCGCGGCCTCCCTCATCCC
>JASHSR010000521.1 GCA_030038645.1 Gammaproteobacteria bacterium | reverse complement strand
CGCTCGACTACGCTGCCGCCGGCGCGCTCGTGCGCACCCGGACCGTCCGGACGGCGTTGTCCGCGATCTGCAGCACCTCGAACAGATACTCGCCGACCCGCACGGTCGTGCCCGGCTCGGGGATCGTCTCGAGCTGCTCGAGCAGCAGCCCGTTCACGGTTTTCGGTCCGTCGGTCGGCAGATTCCACTGCATCGCGCGATTGAGGGCACGGATGGTCGCGCTCGCGTTCACGATGAAGACGCCCGGCTTCTCGACGTGCACGTCCTTGTGGGTGACCGTCGCGGGGTTGCTCGTGAACTCCCCGACGATCTCCTCGAGGATGTCCTCGAGCGTCGCGAGGCCCTCGATGTCGCCATACTCGTTGACGACGAACGCGTGGCGCCGGCGGTTGCGCTGGAAGTGCGCGAGCTGCACCGCGAGCGGCGTGCGCTCGGGCACGAAGTAGGGCGGCCGGTTGGCGGCGATCTCGATCAGGCGCTCGCGCGTGAGCGAGCCGCGCGCGAGCTCCTGCGCGACCCGCTTCATGTGCAGCATGCCGATGAGATTGTCGAGCTCCCCGTCGAAGACCGGAAGCCGGGTATGCGGCGTCTGCCGCAGCTTGTCCATGATGTCGTCCCAATTCTCGGCGATGTCGATGCCGTCGATCTCCTGCCGCGGGATCATGATGTCATCGACGGTCACCTCGCCGAGATCGAGGATCGAGAGCAGCATCTGCCGGTGGCGCGCGGGAATCATGGGGCTCGCCTCGGCGACCACCGCGCGCAGATCCTCCGCGCCGAGCGCCGTGCTGTCGCCGGCTCTTCCGACCACGCCGAACACGCGAAGAACCGCATAGGCCGTATGGCTCGTGAGCCACAGCACGGGCCGCGCGACGGCGACGAGCGTCCTGTAGATGTAGGCGGAGCGCAGCGCGACCGTCTCGGAGTGCGTCGCGGCGAAGATCTTCGGCACGAGCTCCCCGAGCACGATCATCACGATCGTCAGCGCGGCGCCGGTGAGCGACAGCGCGAATTTCAGGCCCGTGCGCTGCGCGATGAGGGTTGCGGCCTGGGAGGCGAACACGCTCGCGGCGGCGAGGATCACGAGATTGACGCCGAGCCAGTCGTCCGGCCGCTTGAGCAGCCGCTCGAGCGCCTTCGCCGTGCGCTGCCCGAGCTCGGCTCGATGGCGAATCCGGTAGCGGTTGACCGAGAGCATCGCGACCTCGGTGCCCGAGGAGAACGCGATCACGATGATGAGGCCGATCAGCAGGAGCAGCAGCAGCAGGGTCGGGGCTTCGTTCAAGACCGTGGTCCTCGGATGCGGTGGCCGGGGCGCGCCCGTTCGGGGCCTATAATGCACCGATGTTCGACACGCTGACTCAGCACCTGACCCGTACCCTCAACGGCCTGCGAGGGCGGGGCCGCATCACGGAGGAGAACGTCTCCGAGGTCCTGCGCGAGGTGCGCGTGGCCCTGCTCGAGGCCGATGTGGCGCTGCCCGTCATCAAGCGCTTCGTGGACTCGGTGAAGGCGCAAGCGCTCGGCACCGAGGTCGCCGGCAGCCTCACGCCCGGCCAGGCCTTCATCGGCATTCTCCACCGGGAGCTCGTGGCGCTGATGGGCGGGGCCCGCGCCGGGTTCAGCTTGCGCGCTCAGCCGCCGGTCGTGGTGCTGCTCGCCGGGCTGCAGGGGTCGGGGAAGACGACGACCGCGGCCAAGCTCTCCCGCTGGCTCATCGAGAGTCAGGGCAGGAAGCGCGTGCTCCTCGCGAGCACCGACGTACGCAGGCCGGCCGCGATGCTGCAGCTCGAGCGGCTCGCCGGCCAGGTCGGCGCCGAGTACTTCCCGGCGGACGCGCAGACTCCGCCGCCGGACATTGCGCGGGCTGCGTTGCAACACGCCGAGCGTGGCGTTTTCGACGTGCTCATCGTCGATACGGCGGGCCGACTGCACGTGGACGAGGCGATGATGCAGGAGGTGCGAGAGATCGACTCGGCCGTCCATCCCCACGAGCGTCTGTTCGTGGTGGACGCCATGGCGGGACAGGACGCCGTCAATGCCGCCCGCGCATTCAGCGCGGCGCTCGACTTGACGGGCGTCATCCTCACCAAGGCCGACGGCGATGCCCGCGGCGGCGCGGCGCTCTCGGTGCGCGAGATCACCGGCCAGCCCATCGTGTTCCTCGGCGTGGGCGAGAAGACGGACGCGCTCGAGCCCTTCGATCCGGAGCGGATGGCCTCGCGCATTCTCGGGATGGGCGATGTCGTCGCGCTGGTCGAGCAGGTGCAGCGCCAGGTCGATACGCACGAGGCGGAGCGCCTCGCGCGCAAGGTGGTCACCGGGAAGGGCTTCGACCTCTCCGACCTGCGCGGCCAGCTCGAGCAGCTGCAGAAGATGGGGGGCATGAGCGCGCTGCTCGACAAGCTGCCGACGGCTGCCGCGCAGCAAGCCGTCTCGCCCGATCAGGGCGACCTGCAGGTGAGGCGCCAGATCGCGATCATCAATTCCATGACGCCCCGCGAACGCCGGCAGCCGGGCATCATCGACGGCTCGCGCCGGCGCCGCATCGCCCGTGGCTCGGGGGTGCAGGTGCAAGATGTCAACCGGCTGCTCAAGCAGTTCCTCGAGATGCAGCGGGTGATGAAGAGCATGAAGGGCGGGCGCCTGCGCCGCGTGATGGGCGCCTTGCGGGGCAAGGTGCCCCCCGGCTTCCCGAGCGCCTGATCGGCGCACGCCCCGAATAGCCAATTCCGGTCTCTTTGCGTAGAATCCGCGCTCTTTTGGCGCCGGGACGGGCCGGGATTCGAGAAGACATCATGGTTACGATTCGCCTGACGCGCCGTGGCGCGCGCAACCAGCCCTTCTACCACGTGGTCGTCACGGACAGCCGCAGGCGGCAGGGCGGGGCGAGCCTCGAGCAGGTGGGCTTTTTCAATCCCATCGCCCGGCGCGGCGAGCCGAAGCTCAGGCTCGACCTCCCGCGCATCGATTACTGGGTGAGCCAGGGCGCGCAGCAGTCGGAGCGTGTGCGCTCGCTCGTGAAGTCCTACCGAAAGCAGGCGACGGCAGCCTGAGCGCGGGCGAGCGAGCCGCGATGCCGCGGCGGGCGCAGGGCCGGGGCTCGGCGGATGCGCCGCGCGAGCGGTGGGTGGAGCTCGGACGCATCGGCGGCCCGTTCGGCGTCCGGGGCTGGGTTCGGGTGCAGTCCTTCACGGACCCGCCCGAGGGCCTGCTCAGATTCGGGTGCTGGAGCTTGTGTGTCGGAGGCCACGAGCGGTCGGAGCGCCGGTTGCTCGAGGGTCGCCGGCAAGGCAGGGGCCTCGTCGTCCGCCTCGAGGGACTCGACGGCCCGGAGGCGGCGGCGGCGCTGCGGGGCGCGTCCATCGAGATTGCGCGGAGCGAGCTGCCGCCGCCGGGAAGACGGCGGTTCTATCAGGCGGACCTGATCGGCCTCGCGGTGCGCAACCTCGAGGGGATGGAGCTCGGGGCGGTGCAGCACTTCATCGAGGCGCCCGGGGGCCCGGTAATGGTGGTGCAGGGGGGGGCGCAGCATTGGATCCCGGCGGTGCCCCGGCACCTGCGCAAGGTAGACCTGGATGCCGGCTGGATCGTCGTGGACTGGCCGGCCGTGCTGGAATAGCCATGCACATCGAGGTCGTCACGCTCTTCCCGCAGATGCTGCGGGGCGCCCTGGCGTTCGGCGTCGTCGGACGCGCGCTCGAGCGAGGGCTCGCGGTGGTGGGCACCGAGGATCCGAGGGCCCACACGAGCGACCCCCACCGGACCGTCGACGACAGGCCGTACGGCGGGGGGCCGGGCATGGTGCTGAAGCCCGAGCCGATGCTCGCGGCGATCCGCGCCGCGCACGCGCGGCTGCCGGCGGGAAGCCCGCGCATCTGCCTCACGGCGCAGGGCGAGGCGCTCGATCAGCGCGGGGTGCAGGAGCTCGCGGCGCTCCCCGGGTTCCTGCTGATCGCCGGGCGGTACGAGGGCCTCGACGAGCGGGTCGTCGAGCTCGGTGCCGACCGCGAGCTCTCGGTCGGCGACTACGTGCTGAGCGGCGGGGAGGTGCCGGCGCTCGTGGTGATCGACGCCGTCGTGCGGCTTCTGCCGGGCGCGCTGGGCGATGAGCGCTCGAGCGTCGAGGAGTCCTTTGCGCAGGGGCTGCTCGACTGGCCGCACTACACGCGGCCCGAGGTGTTCGAGGGGCTGAGCGTGCCGCCGGTGCTGCTGTCGGGCGACCACGGTGAGGTGGAGCGCTGGCGCTACGGGCAGTCGGTCGCGCGGACTTGGATGCGCCGGCCGGACTGGATCGTCAAGCACGGGCTCGCCCCGCGGGCGAGCCGGGCGCTGAATGAGTTTCTCGCCGCGCGCGAAGCCGGCGAGCGCGTACGTGAAGGTGAGAGCCATGAGCAAGATCGTTGAGGACATCGAAAGAAGCCGCATGACCCGCGAGGTTCCGGATTTCAAGCCCGGCGACACGGTGGTCGTGCAGGTCAAAGTCGTCGAGGGCGACCGCGAGCGCGTGCAGGCCTACGAGGGCGTGGTGATCGCCCGCAGCAACCGGGGACTGAACTCCTCGTTCACCGTGCGGAAGATCTCGCACGGCGAGGGTGTCGAGCGCGTCTTTCAGACCCACAGCCCGGCGATCAGCGACATCACGGTGAAGCGCCGCGGGAGCGTCCGGCGCGCGAAGCTGTACTATCTGCGCGATCTCTCCGGCAAGGCGGCGCGCATCGAGGAGAAGGTCTGACGGAGCGCACGCCTCGGGCGGTC
>JASHSR010000050.1 GCA_030038645.1 Gammaproteobacteria bacterium | reverse complement strand
GGGCCTGCGCGGCAACGGGCGCCGTGTATTGACGTATGCGGATCTGCACACGCTCGGCGGCTCGATCGACCCGCGCGAGGTCTCGCGCCAGGTCGAAGTGCACCTCACGGGGGACATGCGGCGGTTCATCTGGTCGCTCGACGGCCGGAAGTTCTCGCAGGCCGAGCCGCTGCGCCTCGGCTACGGTGAGCGGGTGCGGCTCGCGCTCGTGAACGAGACGATGATGAGTCATCCCATGCATCTGCACGGCCTGTGGAGTGAGGTCCTCTCGGCGCAGGGGGAGTTCCTGGTGCGCAAGCAGACCGTCACCGTGCAGCCGGGACAGCGCATCGCGTACGACGTATCGGCCAATGCGCTCGGGCGCTGGGCCTATCACTGCCACCTGCTCTATCACATGGCGGCCGGCATGTTCCGGGAAGTGCTCGTCGGGCCGCCGCAAGGCTCGGCCGGCGCGACACGCTCCGGCGTACGGAAGCTTTGAGCTCGCCGAGAGCAGGGGGGCGGCTTCGCGCGCTCTACGGAGCGCTTGCTCTCGTCGCTCTGTCCCGCGCGCTCGCGCAGTCGGCGCCGCCGGACCTCGCGGGCGAGGCGCACGTGGCGCCGGCGGAGGCGAGCGACACAGATCTCTACGGCAGCGTGCTGCTGGATCAGCTCGAGTGGCGCAATCCGGACTCGGGCGGCGCCGCCGCGTGGGAGGCCGAGGGCTGGTATGGCGGGGACTACGACAAGCTGTGGGTGACGACCGAGGGCGAGCGCGTCGGCGGCGAGACGCAGAACGCGTTCGCGGAGCTGCTCTGGGACCACGTCGCCGGCCGCTGGTGGAATCTGCAAGCCGGCGTGCGGGAGGATTTCGGCAACGGTCCCTCGCGCTCGTGGGCTGCGGTGGGTGTCGAAGGGCTCGCGCCGTACGGTATCGACGTCGAGGCCACGCTCTATGCCGGCACGTCTGGGCGCACTGCGGCGCGGGTGAGGGCGGAATACGACATCCTGCTCACGCAGCGGCTCATCCTCGAGCCGGAGGCCGAGGCGAATCTCTATGGCAAGCGCGATCCGGCGCGGCAGGTCGGCTCGGGTTTCTCGGATCTCGATGCGGGAATCCGTCTGCGGTACGAGATTCGGCGGCAGCTCGCGCCTTACATCGGCGTCGCCTGGACGCGGCAGGGCGATATCGATCCCGCACGGCCGCTCGCCGAGGCGAGCTACCTGCAGCTCGTCGCGGGAGTGCGGGCGTGGCTCTGATCCGACATACTGCGG
Organism: Gammaproteobacteria bacterium; assembly: GCA_030038645.1. Lineage (GTDB taxonomy): Bacteria > Pseudomonadota > Gammaproteobacteria > Steroidobacterales > Steroidobacteraceae > JASHUC01. The sequence goes on along the minus strand of JASHSR010000050.1, from coordinate 7,429 downwards.
CCGGCCGCTCCCCCAAGGGCCCGTAACGGAGATCGGATTATGAAGCGCCTCACGATTCTCACGGCCCTCGTCCTCGTCGCGTCGATGACGGTCGCCTGGGCCCACGCGCACCTGAGGACGGCGGTTCCTGCCGACGGCAGCGTCGTTACGACGCCGCCATCGCGGGTCGTGCTTCGATTCTCCGAGGCCGCGCGACTCACGGCGGCCTGGATCGCGAGGAACGATGCGACTCCGCGGAAGCTGCAGGCGCTGCCGGACCGCAGCGCGGTGGAGCTCGCGCTTCCTCTGCCCGCGCTCGCGCCGGGCCGCTACGTCGTGAGCTGGCGCGCGCTGAGCGCGGACGACCACATCTTGCCCGGACGGATCCGGTTCACCGTGCTGCCGCCCGGCGCGGCCGGGCCGTCCTCGCGCTGATCCGCCGCGCGGCCGCATGCTCGGGGTCTCGGACGCTCTGTCCGCCCTGCTGCGCGCGCTGAGCCTGATTTTTCTGTTGCAGGCGGCCGGGGCGGCGCTCTTCGTCGCGATGCTCGGCCGCGAGCTCGCGGATTCGCGGCGGGCGGCGTGCCGGCTCGCCCGAGCCGCCGCGATCGCGGCGGCCGTGAGTGTCGCCGCGCACCTCGCCCTGCAGGCGGGGCGCATGGCGGGCGATCTGTCGGGCCTGCTCGATGTGTCGCTGCTGCGGCTGGCACTGACCTCGACGGCCGGCGCCGCGGCCGCCCTCAGCGTGCTCGGACTCGCGCTCGTCGCCGCCGGGCTCCGGGTCGATCGCGTCGGCCCAGGCGTCGATCGCTCCACGCAGCCGGCCGATCACTCTCGGCAGTGGGTCGAGCGCCCGAGGCAGTGGGCCGATGCGGATCTCTCGTTGACGGCGGCTGTCATCGGCGCGGCGCTGATCGTCGCGTCCTTCGTGTTGACGGGGCACACGTCCGCGAGCCCTCGGCGCTGGATCCTGTGCGTGCTCCTCATCGCGCACCTGCTCATCGTCGCGTTCTGGTTCGGCGCCTTGCCGCCGCTTTATCTCGCGAGCCTGAAGGAGAGCCCGGCGACGGCGGCGCGCATCGTGGATCGCTTCTCGCGAGTCGCGACGCGGCTCGTGCCGGGCATTCTCATCGCGGGGCTCGCGCTCGCCGCGCTGCTCGTCGGAAATCTCGGCGTCCTACGCCGGCCCTATGGGGAGCTGCTGCTCGCGAAGCTCGGCGGATTCGTGCTGCTCATGGGGCTCGCATCGCTCAACAAGTGGCGGCTCGCGCCCGCGATGGCGCGCTCCGACGCAGGCGCGCTGCTCGCGTTCCGGCGCTCGGTCGCGGCGGAGCTCGCCTTGATCGTCGCGGTGCTCGCCGTTACCGCCGTCATGACGACGTTCTTCTCGCCGGAGTGAGCTGCAGGGTCCGGAGCGACCGGGGTTGGCGCGAGCGGCGGCGCGCGGGTCGAGGCGTCCGGTGCCGCGCGGGCGTCAGGCGTAGCGGAACAGCGCTTTGAACCCGAAATCCATGTGCTGCTGGATGTGGCAGTGGAAGAAGCTCAGGCCCGGGTGGTCGGCGATCAGATCCACCGACACGCGGCCGTAGACCGGAACGATCACCGTGTCCTTCAGGATTCCGCTCGAGGGCGTGCCGTTCACGTCCACGAGCTCGAAGCGGTGCCGATGCAGATGCACCGGATGGGAGTCGTCGGTGCGGTTGCGGAAGGCGAGGCGATAGCGCTTGCCTTGCTCGAGCGTGAGCTCCCCGTCGTGCGGATAGGGCTTGCCGTTCACCGTCCATAGATCGAACTGGCCGGCCCCGCTCGGGATCTTCTCGAAGACCATGTCGATCGTGTGATCCGGCGCGGGCCGGGCGGGCGCCGCCGAGACGGGATGTCCGAATACCGTGTAATCCCATTGCAGGCCGGGCTGCGCCTCCCATCGCGCCTGACGGTGCTGGTTCGCGTACTCGACGACGACGCCGAGGCCCGCGCGGCGCAGCGGGTCGAAGGTCGAGCCCAGGATCCAGACGCCCGGGCGATTCATCTCGACGTAGGCGTCCACGCGCTCGCCGGGTCCGAGCGTCACGACCTTCACGGCGCGCGGCGTCGGCACGGGATTGCCGTCGAGCGCGAACACGTAGAACTCGTGGCCGGGCAGCGCGATCGTGCGGTTCTCGAGCGCGCTCGCATTGAGCAGGTGCATGAGCACGCGCTCGCCCTCGCGGACGCGAATGGGCTCTCCCGAGCCGAGCGCCTTGTCGTTGACCGAGAACAGCTGCGAGGTGGCCTCGAGGCCGTTCGGGCGGGAGGTGTCGAGCGTGGCGGGCCGCTCCGGCTGGGGGCCGAGCACGCCGATGTCGTCGGTATCCATCGGCTGGTCGGTGTAGAAGGGCTCCCACTCGCGCAAGGCGAGAAACAGCTCCCGGTCGTAACGGCCCGGGTCGGAGCCCGAGTCCACCAGGAGGAACCCGAACTGGCCGGTGTAGGTGCCGCGGTGCAGGTCGCCCATCGCCATGGCGTGCGTGTGGTACCAGCGCGTGCCGGCCGGCTGCGGCGTGAACTCGTATCGGCGCCGAGCGCCCGGCGGAATGAGCGGAGTGCCTTCCTCTTCCGCCCCGTCGATCTCCGGAGGCAGGAACAGGCCGTGCCAATGGACCAGCTCGGCGGTGTCGGTGTCGTTGACGACCTCGACCGTGACCGGCTTGCCCTCACGCATCCGCAGGAGAGGCCCGGGAGCCGTGCCGTTGTAGGCGGGCGTGCTCACGAAATGGCTGGGCGCAACCTCCAGCGCGGCCGGAGCAATGTGCAGCGTGAAGTCGGCCGGACCTGCGGTCGCGCCGGCATCGGTGACGCCTGCCGCCGGAGCCGCGGGCGCGGCAGCCGCTCCGCCGCCGGGAGCGGCGCGCGACGCCGCGGTCGCCTCCGCGGCTTGCGCCCAGAGCTCCGGGGAGGCCGCTCCGTACAGCGTTGCAGCACCCGCACAAGTCACGAAGTCTCGGCGCTTGATCATGATCGCGGTCCCCGGGCATGGCCGGCCGATAAACTCGCGTTTTAGGGTTGCGCAGTCAACCGCCGTCGGGTACTTACTGTACTCTCGGCTGGATGCGCCGAGCCGCACAGGGGACGAACGTGAGACTCCTACGATACTGCCGGCTCGTGGTCCTCTGGAGCGGCGTCGCCTGTGGGCTGCTCGTCCTGCAAGGCGACCACGCCGCGTTCTCGCAGGAGCTCAGAGCCCTCCCCGATGTGACGGAATCGGGCGGCGACAAGGCGGAGTTCTACTGGTCGCGGCTGCGGTACACCTCGAGCGGCTACGGCGAATCCGGCTACGGCTACGGATACGGCAGCGGCTTCGGCTTCGGGTTCTTCGGCTGGTCGCGCGACTACCCCAAGGCGGACCGGCAGATGCTCATGGCCTTGAAGCGCCTCACCCGCATCCAGACTCGTCCGACGGAGCAGGTCGTCGATCTCGACAGCGACGACATCTTCAACTATCCGTGGGTCTACGCCGTGCAGGTCGCGAACTGGACGTTCACGGACGCCGAGGCGAAGCGGCTGCGCGAGTACCTGCTCAAGGGCGGCTTCCTGATGGTCGATGACTTTCACGGCACCATCGACTGGCAGCGCTTCATGGCGGGCATGCGCCAAGTGCTGCCCAACCGGCCCATCGAGGAGCTGAGCGACAACGACGAGATCTTCCACGTGCTCTTCGACCTCAGCCACCGCTTCCAGGTGCCGGGCGAGCAGTACGTGTGGACCGGGCGCACGTACGAGAAGGACGGCTACATTCCGAGGTGGCGGGCGATCCGCGACGACAAGGGGCGCATCATCGTCGCCATCTGCTACAACATGCATCTCGGCGATGCGTGGGAGTGGGCCGACATGCCGCAGTACCCCGAGAGATTCGCATCGCTCGCGTACCGCGTGGGGATGAACTACATCATCTACGGCATGACGCATTGACGGGCCGGAAGGCGGCGGCGCTCGCTCGGGACGGGGACGCTCGGCATGAGGCTCACGCCGCCTCGAGCGGCGCTGCGGCGAGCGAGCGGCGCGGAACATGTTTGAGTTCCTCTTCAAATATCCCCTCGCGGCTTTCGAGCGGGGGCATCTCGTGCTCCTCGGCGCCTGGCCGGGCTGGGCGCTGGTCCTTCTGATCGTCCTCGCCGCGGCGGGCCTCGCGGCGCTCAACGCACGGCGCCTGCGCCGGCTCTCCACCGCCTCGCGGAGCTGGCGCCTCGGCGTCGTGTGGCTGCTGCAATCGGCGCTCGCGGCGTTCGTGCTGCTCCTGCTCTGGCAGCCCGCCATCGCCGTCTCCGAGCTGAAGCCGCGGCAGAACATCGTCGCGATTCTCGTCGACGACTCGCGCAGCATGAGCCTCGAGGAGAGCGGCGCGCGGCGCGAGGACCGGGCGATCGAGGCGCTGCGCTCGCAGCTGCTGCCCGCGATCGGCAGCCGGTTCGAGACGCGGCTCTACCGCTTCGATACGGGGATCACGCGCGTCGGCCTCGCGCAGCTCGGCCCCGCCGACGCGCCCGCCACGCACATCGGGGAGAGCTTGAGGCAGCTCGCCGTCGAGACCTCGGATCTGCCGATCGGCGCCGTCGTGCTGCTGAGCGACGGCGGCGACAGCAGCGGGGGAGTCGGCCGCGATGCCATCGAGGCCCTGAGGCGGCGCCACATTCCGGTCGACACGGTCGGATTCGGAGCGATCGAAGGCGCTCCCGACGTGGAGATCGAGGATGTGACGCTCGCCACGCGGGCCCTCGCGCAGTCGCGCGTGAGCGCGGTGGTGAAGCTGCGCGAGCACGGCTACGACGGCCGCAAGACCCGGCTCATCGTCCGCGACGGCGGCAAGGTGCTCGCGGCGAGGGACATCGTCTTGCGCTCGGGCGGCGCGATCCAGGCGGAGCCCATCGTGTTCGACGTCGGCGGCGCGGGGGCGAAGCCGCTCGAGTTCTCGGTGGAGCCGCTCGCGACCGAGACGAACCGCGCGAACAACGCCCTCACCCGGCTCATCGAGGTGCAGTCGCAGCCGCGGCGCATTCTGTACTTCGAGGGCGAGCCGCGCTGGGAATACAAGTTCATCCGGCGCGCCGCGGACGACGATCCGATGGTGCACCTCGCCTCGATCCTGCGCACGACGGAGAACAAGATCTACCGGCAGGGCATCGACAGCCCGAACGAGCTCGTGGACGGATTTCCGACGCGCGCGGAGGATCTGTTCGCCTTCCAGGGGCTCATCATCGGCTCCGTCGATGCGGGGTATTTCACTGCGGCTCAGCAGGAGCTCATTCGCGAGTTCGCGGGCCGCCGCGGCGGCGGCGTCTTGTTCCTCGGGGGCCGCCGATCCCTCGCGGACGGCGTGTGGGCGGGATCGCTCGCCGCCGATGCGCTGCCCGTCGTGCTGCCCGACTCCCGCGACACCTTCCACCGGGAACCCGCGACGGTGAGCCTCACGCCGGCCGGCGAGCAGAGCGTCATCTGCCGGCTGGTCGACGACCCGGTCGCGAACGCCGCGCGCTGGCAGAAGCTGCCGTACCTCATGGATTATCAGGACCCCGGCAGGCCCAAGCCCGGCGCCGTGGTGCTCGCCGACATGCACTACGGCGGGCGCACGATGCCGCTGCTCATCACGGAGAACTACGGGCGGGGCCGCACCGCCGTGCTCGCGACGGGCGGGACGTGGCGCTGGCAGATGAGCCTGCCGCTCGGGGATCCGACGCACCACGTGTTCTGGCAGCAGCTGCTGCGATGGCTCGTCACGGACACGCCCGGGCGGGTCGTCGCGAGCGTTCCGAGCCCCATGCTTCTCGATCAGAGCCACGTGCGGATCTCGGCGCAAGTGCGCGACGAGCGCTATTCGACGGCGGCGGACGCGAGCGTCGTTGCGCGCGTGATCGGCCCGGCGGGCGCGCCGCAGGAGGTCGAGCTCGCGCCGGTTGCGAACGCGCCAGGCCAGTTCCAGGCCGACTGGACGGCGCCGGCGCCCGGCTTGTACGTCGCCGACGTCACGGCCCGGCGGGGGGACGAGGAGATCGGAAGCGACGTGGTTCCGTTCGAGCGCCTCGACGGCGTCGCCGAGAATTTTCACACCGAGCAGAATCGCGACCTGCTCGAGCAGCTCGCCGCGAGCACGGGCGGCCGCTACTGGCGGCCGAGCGAGCTCGCGGCGCTTGCGCGCAGCCTCCCGTACTCGCAGTCGGGGATCAGCTCGCGAGAGCTCGAGGAGCTCTGGAACGCGCCGGCGGCCTTCCTGCTCATCCTCGCCCTGCGCTGCGGGGAGTGGCTGCTGCGCCGCATGTGGGGGATCGTGTGAGGCTTCGGGCGCTGAGCGCGGTCGGGTGTCGTGCGAGGCTCGCGGCGCTCCGCGTGGTCAGGCGTTGCGCTAGCGTCGGAGCGCCCGGGGCGGTCAGGCGTTGCGCGAGACTCGCGGCGCTCGCAGGGCTCGCCTCGCTCGCGCTCGCCGCGCTTCCAGCGCGCGCCGACACCTACTTCCTCACCGTCGCGGGGCTCGGCGGGGAGGCGGATTACGAGCAAACCTTCCGGCAGCTCGCGGCGGAGCTCGACCGCGTGCTGCAAGGGCCGGGGCATCACGTCTATACCCTGTCCGGCCCCGGCGCCTCGCGGGCGCATCTCGCGCAGACGCTGCGGCTCATCGCGGGACTCGCGAAGCCGCAGGACGACTTCGTGCTGATCCTGATCGGCCACGGCTCGTACGACGGCTTCGAGTACAAGCTCAATCTCCCCGGGCCCGACATCTCGGGCAAGGCGCTCGCGGCGCTCTGCGACCGCATCGCCGCGCGGCGGCAGCTGATCGTCAACACGACGAGCGCGAGCGGCGCCTCGGTCGCCGTGCTCGCCCGCCGCGGACGCGCGGTCATCGCCGCGACGAAGAGCGGCACGGAGAAGAACGCGACGGTGTTCGCGCGTTACTGGGTCGATGCGCTGCAGGACCCCACGGCGGATGTGGACAAGAACGACGCGATCTCGGCGCTCGAAGCGTTCGATTACGCGACCGCCAAGACGGCGAGCTTCTACGAGTCGCAGAAGCGGCTCGCGACGGAGCACGCGGTGTTCGAGGACGCGACGCAGGGCGGCCCGGTGCGCGCCGCATCCGCCGACACGGGCGCCGGCCGCTTCCTCGCGAGCCTGGTGCTCGTGCGGATGGGCTCCGAGCGCGCGGCGGCCGCGAATCCCGCCAAGCGCGGCCTGCTCGCCCGCAAGGAGCAGCTCGAGCAGCGGATCGACACGCTGAAGTACCAGCGGGCGGCGATGTCGGCCGAGGATTACAAGCGGCAGCTCACTCAGGCGCTGATCGCGCTCGCGAAGGTGCAAGAGGAGCTCGACCAGTGAGCCGCGCCGCCCGCATGAGGCTGCTGCTCGGCTTGGTCCTCGCGTGGGCCGCCGCCGTCGCTGCCGCGCCCGCCGTTGCCGCCGCGCCCGCCGCCGGCGCCGTCGCGGC
>JASHSR010000520.1 GCA_030038645.1 Gammaproteobacteria bacterium | reverse complement strand
AGAAGTGAGCGGAGCGCGCGAGCCGACCTCGGAGGAGTCCTCCGCCGAGCGCGACCGGCGCGCGATGAGCCGCGCGCTGGAGCTTGCCGCGCGCGGGCTCGATACCACGCATCCCAACCCCCGCGTGGGCTGCGTGATCGTGCAGGGGGACCGCATCGTCGGCGAAGGCTGGCACGAGTGGGCCGGGGAAGCGCATGCGGAGATTGCCGCTTTGCGCACCGCGGGCGCCGCGGCGGCGGGCGGGACGGCGTACGTCACGCTGGAGCCGTGCAGCCATCACGGCCGCACGCCGCCCTGCGCGGACGCGCTGATCGAGGCCCGCTTGAGCCGTGTCGTCTTTGCGATGCGGGACCCCGATCCGCGCGTGAGCGGCCGCGGTGCCGAGCGGCTGCGACGCGCCGGCGTTCGAGTGGAGTGCGGCCTCATGGAGCGGGAGGCGGCCGAGCTCAATGCCGGGTACGTCCTGCGTTTAACGGCCGGCCGGCCGTGGGTGCGCGTGAAGCTCGCCCTGAGCCTCGACGGCCGCACGGCGCTCGCAAGCGGCGCGAGCCGCTGGATCACGGGGGAGGAGGCGCGCCGCGACGTGCAGCGCTGGCGCGCGCGCAGCTCCGCCGTGATGACCGGCATCGGCACGGTGCTCACCGACGATCCGCGCCTCGATGTGCGCATCGGGGCCGCGAGCGAGGGGCCGAGCAAGACGGCTCGCGTGCGCCGGCCCGTGCGCGTCGTGCTCGACGGCGCTCTGCGGACCCCGCCGAGTGCGCGGTTGTTCGACGGCGGCGGCGAGGTGTGGATATTCACGGCGTCCGCGGACCCCGATCGCCGCAGCGCGCTGGTGGCACGAGGGGCGCGGGTCGAGCGGGTCGAGCACGTCGAGCGGGTCGATCAGACCGATCAGGCCGATCAGGCCGATCAGCCGCGGCGCGTCGAGAAGGCCGAGCGGGTCGAGCAGACCGAACGGATCGAGCGGGCCGGCGGCGATGCCCGCTTGGATCTCCGGCGCGTGCTCGCGCAGCTCGCCGACGCGCATATCAATGAGTTGCACGTCGAGGCGGGGCCGACGCTTGCCGGCGCGCTGATCCGCGCGGGTCTCGCCGACGAGTTGCTGCTCTACGTCGCGCCCATTCTGCTCGGGCCGCAGGCGCGGCCGCTCGTCGAGCTGCCGGCGCTCGCCGACTTGCCGGGCGCGCCGCGTTTCGACATCGTCGAGCTGCATCGCATCGGCGCGGACTTGCGCATCCGCTTGCGTCCGGGCTCCCCGGCAGCCGGGTAGGCGATCCAGACTGCCACGGTGGCTTCAACCGTCACGCGCAGGTAGGGTGCAGACATGTTCACGGGTATCGTTCAGGACGTCGGGTGCGTTCACGCGATCGAAGCTCGCGCCGGCGACATGCGCCTCACGGTCGCCGTCGACCGTCTCGATCTCGGCCGCATCGCCGTCGGCGACAGCATCTGCGTTCAGGGCTGCTGCGTGACGGCGACCGTCGTGCAGGGCAAGACCTTTCAGGCCGACCTCTCGCGCGAGACGCTCGCGCTCACCACGCTGGGTGACCTGCGGGCCGGCTCCCCGGTGAACCTCGAGCCGTCGCTCCGCGCCGGCGACCCGCTGGGAGGGCATCTCGTATCCGGTCACGTGGACGGCGTCGCTCGAGTCGTTGCGCGGGCAGGTGATGCGCGCTCGCTGCGGCTCACGATCGAGGCGCCCACGGCGCTCGCGCGCTACATCGCGCGCAAAGGATCGGTCGCCGTGGACGGCGTGAGCCTGACGGTGAACGAGGTGGACGGCGCAACCTTTGGCGTCAACCTCATCCCGCACACGCTAGCCGTGACGACGCTGGACCGCCTCGAGGCCGGCGCGCGGGTCAATCTGGAAGTGGACCCGATCGCCAGGTACGTCGAGCGGCTCGTCTCGACGTCCGGCCGATAACATCGCTCGTCTTGCGCGCGGCGGCAGCTGCAGGCCTTACCGCTCGCGGTTGTTTGCTCGCTGCCGGCCCCGGGGGACAGGCCCCCTCCGTCCGAGTAACATTGCGCCTGCTGTCCGGACGATTGCCACCCGCATGGTGCCATATGTCTTCTAAAGTCATCTCCCTCCCGCCGCGGCCCGCGGCCGAAGAGCCGAGAGCGCCGAGCGACGAGCCGAGAGTCGCAGCCGATCTGCTGAGAGCGCCGGCCGACGAGTCGAGAGTGGCCTGCGCGAGCAGCGTCGAGGAGCTCGCGGCCGACCTCGCGGCCGGGCGCATGGTCCTCATCCTCGACGACGAGGATCGCGAGAACGAGGGCGATCTCATCATGGCCGCCGAGCATGCGACGCCCGAGGCCGTCGCGTTCATGATCCGGCACACGAGCGGCATCATCTGCGTGCCGATGGAGGAGGAGCGGCTCGCGCGGCTCGATTTGCCGCAGATGGTCTCTGCAAACAGCGAGAGCCAGCGCACCGCCTTCACGGTCTCCGTCGATTACCGCTACGGCACCACCACGGGCGTCTCTGCCGCCGACCGCGCGGCCACCATTCGGGCGCTCGCGAATCCACAGTCGGTCGCCGCGGACTTTGCACGGCCGGGCCATGTCTTTCCGCTGCGCCCGCGCCGCGGCGGCGTACTGATCCGTGCGGGCCACACCGAGGCGGCGGTCGATCTGTGCGGCCTCGCGGGCCTCGCGCCGATCGGGGTGCTCTGCGAGCTGATGAACGACGACGGCACCATGGCGCGCAAGGCGCAGATCGAGGCTTTCGCGCGCCAGCATCATCTGAAGATCGGTACGATCGCGGACCTCATTCGTCACCGACTGCGCACCGAGCGCTCGGTCGAGCGCATCGCCGATCAGACGGTGCAGACCGATCTCGGGGAGTTCCGCCTGTACGCTTACCGGGATCGAGTGGAGGGCTTCGTGCACGTCGCGCTTGCGCGTGGGCGCCTCGACGGGCCCGACGCGCCGCTCGTGCGCGTGCACGTTGCGGATACGCTGCGAGACGTTCTCGGTGTGCGCGGGGACCCGCGCGCGTGGACTTTGCGCGCGGCGCTGGAGCGCATTGCGCATGCGCACAACGGCGTGGTGGTCCTGCTTCGGGAACGGCAGTCGCCACTCGATGTCCTCGAAGCGCTCCGCGTGCCCACGCTCGGTGCTGGGGGAGCCGCCGCCAGCGCCGCGTCGAGCGCCACGGCTAGCGGCGCGCCGAGCGCCACGGGCAGCACCGCGCCGAGCACCACGAGTACGGCCGCTGGGGTCGCGTCGAGCCCCGCGGCCGGGGCGGGCGACATCGCGCACGGCGCCGCGCCGGTGAACGGCGTTGCCGCGGCGAGCGGGGACCGCCCGGTACTGCGGACCTACGGCATCGGCGCGCAGATCCTCAAGGATCTCGGCGTGCGGCGCATGCGCGTGCTGTCCGCGCCCAAGCAGATGCACGGCATCTCCGCGTTCGGCCTGGAGATCGAGTCCTACGTCGACGAGGATTGATGGAGCGCGGCGAGGATTCGATGGACTGCGGTGACCACTCGATCGAATGCGGCGGGGACTGACGGCGTGAGCGAGATCCGCGTCATCGAAGGCGAGGCGCACGCGCGGGGTCGGCGGGTCGCGATCGTCGCGGCCCGCTTCAACGACTTCATCGTCGCGAGCCTGCTGAAGGGCGCGATCGAGGCGTGGCGGGAGCAGGGCGGCGCCGCGGAAGATCTGCTCGTGGCGCGGGTGCCGGGCGCCTTCGAGCTGCCGGTCGCCGTGCGCGCGCTCGGCGCGAGCCGCCGCTACGATGCGCTCGTCGCGCTCGGCTGCGTGATCCGCGGAGACACGCCGCATTTCGACTACGTCGCCGGCGAGTGTGCCCGAGGACTGCAGCTCGCGAGCCTCGAGACCGGGGTGCCCGTCGGCTTCGGAGTGCTCACGGTCAACACGGCGGAGCAGGCGCTCGAGCGCGCGGCCACCAGCGGAGCGAACAAGGGGGCGGAAGCGATGCGCACGGCCCTCGAGATGGCGGGGCTCCTCGCGCAGCTCGCTTGAGCGAGCGCTCGGGCGACCCCATGCGCAATCCACCCGCACGCCGAAGTTTCCACACCGACATGGA
>JASHSR010000519.1 GCA_030038645.1 Gammaproteobacteria bacterium | reverse complement strand
CGATTCAGCTGCTGCCAAATCTCGAAGCGAAGGTTCCCCGCGCTGCGGCAGGCCGCGCCGGCGAGGCGGGCAAGCGTATCCGCGGGTCCCGGGCGCATCGGCCCGGCGATATCGAGGTGCGCGACGACATAGAGCGGCCGAGGCTGCGCATCCGGACTCGCGCGGCTTGCCTTCGCGGCCGCCGACCCGGGCGCTGCAGACTCGCGTCCACAGGCGGGAGTCAAATCACGATAGGCGCGGCGGTCGGTCGGCGCGGTCAACGAGCCGCCGAGCATTTGAAGCAGCGGGCGCGCCTTCCGCTCGAGCGCCGCGAGCGTATCGGCGTGCTCATCGCTCTCGAGCAGCACGAATCGCTCGGGCCGGTCGATCTCCTCCAAGGTCACGACGCCATCGGACACCGTGCCGGCGGGTGTTGCGCCGAGAGGCATCTCCGCGTGGGACGTCGCGCCGCGCCGTAGCGCGTGAGCGTAAGTCCGCAAGATCGCTTGCGCGCGCTGGGACGCATCGCTCCGCACCTCGATGAAGGTGAGGAATCGAGCGGGATCGGCCCGCGCCTGCAACAGCGTCCCCGCGCCGAGCAGCATCACGGCTGCCAGCGCGAGGCGCTGGAGACGAGCCGCGCTTGAGCGTGGATGACCGAGCATCACCCGTGTGTCCGCTCCCGTACGAGGGCGGCCTGAGCGCCCCCACTCGCTCAGTATTCGCCACCGCTCCGGGGAGCTCAAGCGACGCGCTGCGCTGCTTGGCTCGGGTCAGCTCGGGTCGCCTGCGGTCGGCTCGGGCCGGCTCGGCCCCAGCGCGCGCTCCGCGTGACGAGCTGCGCGGCGGCGGGGGCACACTCGTCGCCTCGACGAGCGGCGCGGCCGCGAGAGGCTCGAGCCTCAGCGCGCGACGACGATGTCCACGCTCCTCGTGCGGGGGTCGAATACGATCCGTGCCTCTCCCCGCTCGAGCCGCTGCATGACCTGCGCGACCTTCGCGTCGAGCGAGATCTCCCGCCCGCCGTAATCGGTTCCCTCCCGCAGCACGAAGGCTTCGATGACGCCACGCAGCGCCTCCGCGGAAAGCGCTGCGTGCGGCACTTCGATGGCTTCCGGACGCTCGCTCACCTCACTCATCGCGCCTGCGCCTGGTACGCTTGGCGCGCCTCGGCAAAGATCTCGAGCATCTCACGATTGAAGGCCGGAATGTCGGCGGGCTTGCGGCTCGTCACGAGACCGCTGTCGACCACCACCTCCTCGTCGACCCACTCGGCCCCGGCATTGCGGAGGTCGGTCTTCAAGGACGGCCAGGATGTCAGCGTCCGGCCCTCGACCACATCGGCCTCGATCAAGGTCCACGGGCCGTGGCAGATCGCCGCGACCGGCTTGCCGGCATCGAAGAACGCCCGCACGAACTCGACCGCCTCCGGCCGCGTGCGCAGCTGATCGGGATTGGCCACTCCGCCCGGCAAGAGCAGCGCGTCGAACTCGCTCGCGCTCGCCTGCTCGAGCGGCACGTCCACCTTCACCTTCTCCCCCTTCTCGAAGTGCTTCCAGCCCTGCACCTCATCCTTCGCCGGCGAGATCACCGAAGTGGTCGCGCCGGCCTCATCGAGCGCCTTCTTCGGCTCGGTGAGCTCGGCCTGCTCGAAGCCTTCGGCGACGAGTATGGCGACTTTCAATCCATCCAGCTCTGCCATGATGCTCCTCCTTGCGACCGCGATCGGTGGCACAGCGGCCGTGATCGGTGGCGCTGCGGCCGCGATCCGCGGCGTCGGCCATTACATGAAGATCGAGCCTCCGAGGCCAGCAGGACACGTGCCGCGCGCGACACTCGGCGAACCGAAGCGCCTCGGCCGCCGGCGCGACAGCGCTCGAGCCGAAGCGTCTTGGCCGCCGCGCTCAGACGATCGCCCGCACCACTCCGCCATCGACGCGCAGCGCCGCGCCGGTGGTGGCCGAGGCCTTGGCGCTGCAGACGTACGCGATGAGAGAGGCCACTTCGGCCGGCGCCGCAAACCGCTGAAGGATCGAGGACGGCCGAGCCGTCGAGAAGAACTCGCGCTCGAGGGTGGCCTCGTCCTTGCCGCTCGCGGCCACGGCCTGGGCGATGTAGCGGCTGACGCCCTCCGATGCAGTGGGCCCGGGAAGCACGCTGTTCACGGTGACCTGGGTGCCGGTCAAGGTCTCCGCGAGGCCGCGCGCCACGGCGATCTGGGCCGTCTTGCTCACGCCGTAGTGGATCATCTCCGCCGGAATCTGCACGCCCGACTCGCTCGAGACGAACACGATCCGACCCCAGTTGCGCGCGCGCATGCCGCGCACGTAATGACGGGCGAGCCGCACGCCGCTCAAGACGTTGGCCTCGAAGAAGCGCAGCCAGTCGGCATCGGAGATCTCCTCGAAGCGCCGCGGCTCGAAGATGCCCATGTTGTTGACGAGCACGTCCGCCTCGGGGTGCGCCGCGATGAGGCGAGCGCAGCCCGCGGCGGTGCTCACGTCCGCGGCCACACCTTGGATCTCGGCGTTCGGAGCGGCTTTGCGCAGCTCGGCCAGCGCGGCATCGACCCGCGCCGCCGTGCGGCCGTTGACGACGACGCGCGCACCCTCGCGGGCGAGCGCCTCAGCCGTGGCGAATCCGATGCCGGCCGTCGAGCCGGTCACGAGGGCGAGTTTGCCGTTCAGTCCGAGGTCCATGAGCGCTCTCCTGGCAATTGCGGATCATTGATGCTAGGGTTTGATCATGTCTCTTCGCACGGCCTCAATCTCTCTCCCGCGACACGACGCGCCCGCGCCGCAGTCGCTTGCGCTGCGGTCTGCCGCGGCGCGGCCCGCCGTGCTTCGGTCTCTCGCGCTGCGACTCCTGCGCCGCCAGGCGCACTAACTCTCGACGCGCCACCGGCCGGCGCTCACAAGGCCGGAACCGATCGACCGATTCCCCCGCGGACACGGTCCGGCTCGTACGGAGCGCGCCGCCTGCGAGAGACTTAATGTCATGTTGACACATCCCTCCGTGAAATATCGCGCCTTTGCGCCCATCGACCTCGAGGACCGCCGCTGGCCCGGCCGGACGCTGACGGCGCCGCCGATCTGGTGCAGCGTCGACCTGCGCGACGGCAATCAAGCCCTCATCGAGCCCATGAACTCGGCGCGCAAGCTGCGGCTGTTCCACGAGCTCGTGCGGATCGGCTTCAAGGAAATCGAGATCGGCTTTCCCGCCGCCTCACAGACCGAGTTCGCCTTCGTGCGCGAGCTCATCGAGTCGGACGGCATTCCGGGCGATGTGACCGTGCAGGTCCTCACCCAGGCGCGGCCGGAGCTCATCGAGCGAACGTTCGAGGCGCTCCGAGGCGCCCGCCGCGCCATCGTGCACCTTTACAACTCCACCTCGGAGGTCCAGCGGCGGCTGGTGTTCAGGCTCGATCGCGCCGGGATCACCGAGATCGCGGTGAGAGGCGCGGCGCTCATCCGGGAGCTCGCCGAGCGGCAGCCGCGGACCGCGTGGGTATTCCAGTACAGTCCCGAGAGCTTCACCGGCACGGAGCTCGACTACGCCGTCGAGATCTGCGATGCCGTCACCGCCGTGTGGGAGCCGACTCCCGCGCGCAAGGTCATCCTCAATCTTCCCGCGACGGTCGAGATGGCGACGCCGAACGTGTACGCCGACCAGATCGAATGGTTCGGCCGCCACGTCGCCCGACGCGACAGCATCACGCTCAGCGTCCATCCGCACAACGACCGCGGGACGGCCGTCGCCGCCGCGGAGCTCGCCATGATGGCCGGCGCCGAGCGCGTGGAGGGCACGCTGTTCGGCAACGGCGAGCGCACGGGGAACGTGGACATCGTGACGCTCGCGCTCAATCTCTACACGCAGGGCGTGAGCCCCGGACTCGACTTCTCCCACATCAACTCGATCGCTCGCTGCGCCGAGGCGTGCACCCAGCTGCCGGTGCATCCCCGCCACCCCTACGCCGGAGATCTCGTGTTCACCGCGTTCTCCGGCTCGCACCAGGACGCGATCCACAAAGGGCTGGCGGCGCGCGAGGCAGCCGCGGCGCGCGGCGAATCCGGCACGCGCGGCGATGCCGCCACGAGAAGCGATCCGGCCGGCGCACCCCGCGACTGCGCCATCCCGTGGGAGGTTCCGTACCTACCGATCGACCCTGCGGACCTCGGCCGCTCGTACGAGTCGATCATCCGCATCAACAGTCAGTCGGGCAAAGGCGGCGTCGCCTACCTTCTGCAGCGCGATTACCAGCTGACTCTGCCGCGCCGCTTGCAGATCGAGTTCAGCCGCGTGGTACAGAGCGCCGCCGACGGCTCGGGCAAGGAGCTCGCCTCGCACGAGATCTGGCAGCTGTTCGAGGCGGAGTATCTCGCGTCCGACGGCCCCTGGGTCTATCGATCGCATCAGCTCGCGGCGTCGGCGGATCGAGCCGACCGCGAGCGCATCGCGCTGCACCTGCAGCGGGGCGCCACGCCCGCGATCGTGCACGGCGCGGGCTCGGGGCCCATCGACGCCGCCGTGCATGCGCTCGGCCTACCCATCGACGTGGTGGGATACGACGAGCACTCCTGCGGCACAGGCAGCGATGCGCTTGCGGTTGCGTACGTCGAGATCTCGATCCCGACCGGCGCAACGCTGTTCGGCGCGGGCCGCCACCCGAACATCGTCACGGCCTCACTCCTTGCGCTGCTCTCGGCGGTCAACCGGGCCCTGCGATCGGGCGCGCTCCCCCATCCGGCTCGTGAGGCGCATCAGCCGGACTTTGCCTGACGATGCGGGCAGCACCGGGCGCTCGGAATCGGCCGAGCGCCCGGCCGCCTCGAGCGTTCGACTCGGCGAGCGATTGGAGCGCCCGCTTCATCCGTCGAGCCTCTGCTTCATCCGTCGAGCGCCCAGCTCAGGCCCTCGGGCGGCGCCGGCCCGCCGAACACGAAGTGCAGCACTCGGCGCGGAGCCGCCTCGAGCGCCTTCGACGACGCATGTAGCAGAAGAGGACGCATCAAAAGCACGCCGCCACGGGGTATCGCGCAGACGACCTCGCCGCTGGCCGCCCGCAGCGCCTCCATGTGCCTTGGATTGAGCCGTCCGTGCCGGTGCGAGCCGGGCACGACGCGCAGCGCTCCGTTGCCTGCCGTGCACTCGTCCAGGTGCAGCCGCACCGCGAGCAGCCCTTCCAGCACGCGTATCGGAGGCTGCACGAACACCATGCCGTCCTTCTGCGACCAGCCGCGGCAGCCTTCGGAGCCGACCCGCTCCCGCACCGGCACGCTCAAATCCTGATGCAGGGCGACGAGCCAGTTGCGCTGCGCGGACTTGTCGAACAGCGTGCACTGGACGGCGACCGCGCCCGGCGGCAGCCGGCGAGCGATGCCGAAATGCCGCTTCAACCTCAGCGCGAGCTCGCGGCACCAGGCATGCATCAGCAGGTTTCGCGCTCCGGCCCGTGCCGTCCCGCACGAGCCGACGCGCTCGGCGAGCACTCGGCACTCCGGCTCCGCGAGCACGTAGGGAACGATCTCGAATCCGTCGGTATCGAGTGGCGCGAGGCAGGCGCCGCGTGCGGGCGCGGAGATGCCCCTCCATCCGCTCGCGCGGCCTGGTGTGCCGGCTCGATGCACCGGATCGCCCAAATCGCCCAGGGACCAACGCGCCACGACGGCCTCCAGGGTGCGCGTCCCGCGCAACTGCCCCCCAAACCCGCAGTACCCGCTCTCCGCCCGACGATGATAGCGCGCGGAGCCGACGCTCTCCTCTTCCCTCGTCGCGAGGCGTGGCGTAAGGTCGGGCGCGTGCCGCAAGGCGCCGAGCGTGCCGCGAGGCGTCGAGCGCGCACGCAGACCGGCCGGGGCCGGACTGCCGACCGATCCGCAACCCGCAAGCCGAGCTCTCCGATGGGCATCTCCTGCGTTCCGCTGCATCCGCTATTCGCGGCAGAAGTGAGGGGCGTGGACCTCCGCGAGCCGCTTCCCCCGTCGACCGTCGCCGCCATCCATGAAGGGATGAACCGCTACGGCATCCTGGTATTCCACGACCAGGCCATGGAGCCGCTGCGCCAGCGCGAGATGACCCGACAGCTCGGGGTGCTCGAGCTCGGATTTGGGAGGGTCGTCGCGGTGCATCGCGATGATGCGCGCCCGCCGCCCCGCACCGGATACGCCGAAGTCGCCGACATCTCGAACCTCGACGCGCAAGGCGCGCCGGTCGAGCGCGCGAGCCGCAAGACCCTCGGTAACCTGGCGAACCAGCTCTGGCACAGCGACAGCTCCTTCCAGAAGCCCTCGGCGCGCTACTCGCTCCTGCTCGCGGTGCAGCTTCCCTCATGGGGCGGGGACACCGAGTTCTGCGACATGCGGGCCGCGTACGATGCGCTAGACCCCGTGCTCAAAGCCGAGCTCGAAGGGCTCGAGGCGGAGCACTACGCGCTGCACTCCCGCATCCTGCTCGGCGACGACGAGTACTCGGAGGCGGCGCACTCGATATTTCCACCGGTCACCTGGCCGATCGTGCGCACGCATCCGGGCTCTCATCGCAAGCTGCTGTTCATCGGCGCTCACGCCCGGCGCGTGCTCGGCATGACGGTGCCTGAAGGGCGCCTGCTGCTCATGGACCTGCTCGAGCACGCAACCCAGCCGCGCTTCGTCCATCGCCACACGTGGCGGCCGGGCGATCTCGTGATCTGGGACAATCGTTGCATCCTGCATCGTGGCCGGCGCTGGGACATGAGCGAGCCGCGCGAGCTGCGCCGGACCACCACTGCCGACATTGATGAGGCGGCCGCCCCCGCCGGCGCGTCATGACGCGCGCCGGCGATCCGCGCCTTTCGATCCGACCCGCCGAGGCTCGCGATGCGGACTTTCTCGCCTGGGCGATCCTCGCGGCCACGCGGTCGCACCTGGGGCGCGGATGGTTCGACATCGCGCTCGACCGCCCGGAATCGGCGTGCCTCACATTCCTGCGAAGACTCACGCTCGCGAGCCCGCGATCCTGGTGGCATCACTCCCGCTTCTACGTCGCCGACGTCGGGGGCGCCGCCGCGGCGGCGCTCTGCGCATTCAAAGGCTCCGCGCCCTACTCGCTCTCCGCGCCCGCCATCGCGGAGGTGTCCGAGAATCTCGGCTGGGAGCCCTTCGAGCCGGAGCGGATCTGGCAGCGTGGCGCCTATCTCTTCACCTGCACCTTCGAGGGGAGCGAGGAGCACTGGTCGATCGAGTGCATCGCGACGCTTCCCGAGCGTCGCGGGAGCGGGCTCGCGACGGCGCTCATCGAGCACGCGACCGAGGCTGGGCGGCTCGAAGGCTACCACGTGGCTCAAATCACGGTCGTGATCGGCAATGAGCCGGCCGAGCGCGCCTACCGGCGCGCGGGATTCTCGATCGCGGGCGAGGCCCGCAGCCCGCAGTTCGAGGCGGCGACCGGCGCCCCGGGGTTGCGCCGATATCTGAGAAGTCTCTGAGCGTCGCGCCGGGCGCGTCGGGGCGCGCGCCTTCAGGATGCACGCGGCTCTGCCGCCAGGGCTCGGCGGAAGTCGTATGCTAGGGCCGCCGCCACTCATACCAACCATGAGGCCGACCGATGTCCACTTCGTCTCGCTTCCGCATCCTCGCGCTCGCGGCCGCGGCCTTCTCGCTCGCGGGCCTCACCGCGCTCGCGTCCGCCGCTCCGCCG
Source organism: Gammaproteobacteria bacterium (assembly GCA_030038645.1). Lineage (GTDB taxonomy): Bacteria > Pseudomonadota > Gammaproteobacteria > Steroidobacterales > Steroidobacteraceae > JASHUC01. Next base: position 19,397 of record JASHSR010000519.1, on the reverse strand, counting down.
GCATCCACGGACCCACCGGCATCCGCCGCCGCGCCAGGGTCCGGTGCCCGACGCGCCAACGGGGGTATCCAGATACTGACGACGAAAGATCTCGGCGATATTCCCGGCAAGCAGGCATTGATGCTCACACTTGAAATTCCGCCCGGGGCCAAGTCGTCGCCGCCGCACCGCCACGATGCGCACGTCTTCGTGTACGTGCTCGATGGAGTCTTCGTGACGCAGATTCGGGGACGGAAGAAGCTGACGCTACGAAAGGGCCAGTGGTTCTACGAAGGTCCGCAAGACATCCATGAAGTGTCGGCGAACGGGAGCGCGACGAGGCCTTTGAAGCTGCTCATCTTCATGATCAAGGACAAGAACAAGCCCGCGACGATGCCCGCCGCGGGACCGTGACTCGGAGCGCGCGGCCCCGTCCGAGCGCCGCCACGCATCCTGCCTGATCGGCGCCGGCGCGGCCGCGCGCTCAGTGCAGCGTCGCGGCGTGCCCCAGAGCGCTCAGGCCGCGCCACTCGTCGTCGAGGCGCTTCATCCGCGTGAGACAGCGGAAGGCGCGGTCTTCCGCGCGCTCGGCCTTGCGCCACTCGCCGGCGCGGCGGTAGCGGATCGCTCTCTCGGCCCACGCATCGCAGCGCAGGCTGATCCGCCGATGCTCCAGGTATATTTTTCTGATGATTTGCATTGACTTACGAGCCATATCTAAATTAAAAACCCAGTTCTTGACGATAAGCTGACGGCCGGGCGCCAGCAAGGATCGCTCCCGGGCGTGGCGCGGCCGGCGTGTATCCTGCCCCGCGTGAGCGACTCAGCGCCGCGGCCGATCGCCTTCTCTCCCCTCCTCCGACAGCGCGACGGGCGCGACCCCGCGCCGGTTACGACGATCGAGCTGTTCTTCGATCTGGTGTTCGTCTTCGCCGTGACGCAGCTCTCGCAAACGCTGCGCGCCGATCTGACGCCGGCCGGCGTTGCACGCGTGTTGCTCCTGCTGCTCGCGGTGTGGTGGGTGTGGATCTACACCTCCTGGGTCACCAACTGGCTCGATCCCGAGCGCATGGCGGTGCGCATCGCGCTGCTCGTCCTGACGGCGGCGGGGCTGCTGCTGTCCGTCTCGATCCCCGAAGCGTTCGGCATTCACGGAGGGCTGTTCGCCGGCGCGTATGTCTTCATGCAAGTCGGGCGAACGCTGTTCTTCCTCTGGGCCGTGCGGGGCGGGCCGTCGAGCCTCGTCCGCAATTTCCAGCGCATCCTCGCGTGGCTCGCGCTCTCGGGAATATTTTGGGTCGGCGGAGCATTCCACCGGGGCGACGTGCGCTTCGCCTGCTGGGGCCTCGCGCTCGGCATCGAGCTCGTTTCCCCGTCGCTCAACTTCTGGGTGCCCGGGCTCGGGCGCTCGAGCACGGCCGACTGGAATGTCGAGGGCGGCCATCTCGCCGAGCGCTGCTCGCTCTTCGTCATCATCGCGCTCGGCGAGTCGCTGCTCGTGACGGGCGCGAGCTTCGCGGCGCTCTCGTTCAGCGCCGCGACCTTCGGGGCGCTCGGCATCGCCGTGCTCGGCAACATCATGATGTGGTGGATCTACTTCGACACGGGCGCGGAGCGCGCCCGCCACCGAATCCGACAGTCCGCGGACCCGGGGCGACCCGCCCGGCTCGCCTATACGTACCTTCACATCGTGATCGTTGCAGGCATCATCGCGAACGCCGCCGCCGACGAGGTCGTGCTCTTGCACGCCCAGAATGCCGCCGCGACGAGGCTCGCCGTGACGTTGGGCGGGCCTTTCTGCTATCTGCTCGGCAACGCTCTGTTCAAATGGGTCACCGCGGACCGGCGCGCGCCGCCGCTCTCGCATCTCGCCGGTCTCGGCCTCCTCGCGCTGCTCGCCTGGCCGACATTCGCTCTTCCGCTGCCTCCGCTGCAGCTCGGCGCCGGCACGGCCGCCATTCTTGCTCTCGTTGGCGTATGGGAGTCGGTGGCGCTCCGCGCCTCCCGGCGCGATACCGCGGGCGCGGCCTTCGCGCCTCACCCCGAGCGTCGCCGTGCACCCCGACTTTGAGAGCTTTCGCATCGGCGGCCGAACGCTGCGCTACATTTGCCGCGGCGAGGGCACCCCGGCAGTCGTCATCGATCAGGGCTCGGGAATCTCGATCGAGGCATCCTTTCTGCGGCCGGTCCCTCTCGGCTGGGCGAGAGTGCTGCGGCAAATCGAGAAGACGACTCGCATCGCCATGCACGACCGGGCGGGCCTCGGCTGGAGCAGCGAGCCCTCGAAGCCCCGTACCAGCGCCGAGATGGCCCGCGACTTGCGCAGCCTGCTGCAGCATGCGCGCATCGCGCCCCCGTATGTGCTCGTCGGCCACTCGATCGGCGGCTTCAACGTGCGGCTCTTTGCGAGCGAGCATCCGCACGAGGTCGCGGGGATGGTGCTGGTCGACTCCTCGCACCCGGAGCAGTGGAGACGCTTCTCGAGGATCCTGCCCCCGCGCTCGCTGCGCGAGTCCGCGATCGTACGGCGGCTTCGAGGCTGGTCCGATCCGGCCGCGTCCGCGGAGCGCATCGACTTCACGATGAGCGCGGAGCAGGTGCGCGGAGCGCGCCGGCTCGACGACAAGCCTCTCGTCGTCCTCTCGCACAGTGCGGGCGCGCTGCGTCCCCCAGGCCTTCCCGCGGAGCTCGCCGAGAGGCTGGAGGGGGTCTGGGGCGAGCTGCAGAAGGACCTGCTCGGCCTCTCGGGGCGGAGCAGCCACATCGTCGCGTCCCATGCCGGCCACCACATCGAGCTCGATGAGCCGCAGCTCGTCGTGGATGCCATTCTCAGAGTGCTGCGCGAAGCTCGCGTCGCGGGCTCGACGCCGCATTGATTCGACGCGCCCGCGTGAGCCCCGCGCGTGCGCGGGACCGCGGCGGCCGGCTGCATCATGCTGAACGCGCTAACACGTGGCGCCACCGCCTGCGCCCCGCGTGCGCGGACCGCGGCGGTCGGCCCACCGGGCCGCGAGCGCCGGAAACTTGCGGCAAGCTCGGCGGGTATGCTATTACTCAACCATGAGCGAATGCCGCGTCCGCCGCTTGGGTTATTTTTACTTTTATTGGTCCGTCTGCCAGGCGGTAGCGGGGCGGCATTCGACTTGAAGATCTCGACCGAGTCGTAGCGTATCCCCAAAAAGCCGCCAGCCCCCTGGCGGTTTTTTTTCGCCAGAGGACGGACGGACCGGAGTCCGAACCGTGCACAACAAGACCGACGATCTACGCATCCGCGAGATGCGGGAGCTCACCACGCCCGAGGCGCTGCACGGCGAGCAGCCGTGTACCGCGCGCGCGGCGTCCACCGTGAACGGCGCCCGAGACGCCCTGCAGAGGATCCTGCACGGCCGTGACGACCGCATCGCCGTGGTGATCGGACCCTGCTCCATCCACGACGTCTTCGCCGCGAGAGAGTACGCGGCGCGGCTCGGGCACGAGCGGGAACGGCTGCGGGACACGCTCGAGATCGTCATGCGCGTGTATTTCGAGAAGCCCCGCACGACGGTCGGCTGGAAGGGCCTCATCAACGATCCCGACCTCGACGGCAGCTTCCGCATCAACGAGGGACTGCGGCTCGCCCGCCGCCTGCTGCTCGACATCAACGAGCTCGGGTTGCCGGCCGGGTGCGAGTTCCTCGATATCATCACCCCGCAGTACATCGCCGACCTCGTCGCGTGGGGCGCGATCGGCGCACGCACGACCGAGAGCCAGGTCCACCGCGAGCTCGCCTCGGGACTCTCCTGCCCGATCGGGTTCAAGAACGGAACGGACGGCAACGTGAGGATCGCCGTCGACGCCGTCCGGGCGGCCTCTCAACCTCATCACTTCCTCGCCGTCACCAAGCAGGGGCGCAGCGCGATCGCGGCGACGGCGGGCAATGCCGACTGCCACGTCATTCTGCGCGGCGGCAAGACGCCCAATTACGACGCCTCAAGCGTGAATGGCGCCTGTGGCGAGATGGCGGCCGCGGGCGTGACGACATGCGTCATGATCGACGCGAGCCACGGCAACAGCGGCAAGCGGCCCGAGCAACAGCCCGAGGTCGTGGAGGCCATCGCGAGGCAGATCGAGGCGGGCGACCGCCGGATCGGCGGGATCATGGTGGAGAGCCACCTCGTCGGCGGCCGCCAGGAGCTGATCGTCGGCAGAAGGCTCGTCTACGGCCAGAGCATCACCGACGGCTGCATAGACTGGGCGACCTCCGTGCAAGTGCTCGAGCGGCTCGCGCGAGCCGTCGAGCAGCGGCGGTCGAGGCGGCGCGCGGAAGCGCTCGCGCGCGAGCCGGCGGGCGCCTGACCGAGGGCGGTTGTTTGAGGGCGCCGGGCCGTCGCGGCCGGCTGGGGCCGCCGCCCTGCGCCGCCCGCCTCATCGAGCGCTCGGCGGGCCTCCGAGCGCATCCGGGATCTCCACGGCGAGCTCGACCCGCCTGCAGTCGGTCCTCGAGCCCGCGAGCGGCAGGGACTGCACGAGATCGCGGAACCGTGCGATGGCCGCATCGCTCTTGGAGGCGGCGGCGCGGTCGGCCTTCTCGGCGAGCGTGCGCAGGCTGAGCGCGTAGCACTGATTGAGAGAGAACGACTCGGCGAACGTGCCCAATCCGTAGCCGATGGCGATCAGCAGCGCGCATATCGCCGTCACCAGCATTCCTCGGCCCATCATCGGAATCCCCTCCGGCGCTCGCTGTATCCGCTCTGACGCTCGCGTGCGACATGCCCCGCCGAGCCTCGAGCATCGGGCGGCCGCTCGGCCGGACCGGCATCGAGCGGCTCAGTATCCGGCGTGATGCAGAAGCGCCACGGCGACCGCAGCAACCATGCAATAGCCTCCGAAATAGTACCATCGCCCCCGCTCGAGCCAGACGCTGATCCACTTGAGCGCGAGCAGCCCGGCGCCGAACGCCAGCACGCCGCCGAGGATGTCGAGCCCCACGGCGGAGCGCATGGCCGTGGCGCTGAGGGACGCGCCGTCCTTCTCGAGGCGCAACGCCTCGCGTACGACGACGGGCGGGGTGAGCACCACGGCGAGCGCGAAGCTGAAGGCCTCCGCCGCCGCTTTCTCGACGCCGGCCAGCATCGCGACGGAGATCGTCGCGCCCGAGCGCGAGAACCCCCGAAACGGCAGGGACAAGCCCTGTACGAGCCCGATCACCACGGACTGGCGGACGGTGAGCGCCTCGGCCTTGGCGATGCGTCGCTCGAGGAAGTACGAGACGATGATCAGGATCCCCACGGCGAACAACGCCGGCGCGATCAACTCGAGGTGGCCGAACAGATCCTCCACGTCCGCGTGAGGGTTCGAGCCCAGAAAGACCTTGCGCAGGACGTGCGCCACCAACTCTCCGATCGCCCCCGTGAGGCCCGTCGCGATGACGACGAGCACGCCGAAGCGCACGAAGGTATCGACCGAGGAGAAGTAGCTCCGCCGCCAGTCGCGCCAGAAATACACGATGACCGCGACCATCGTACCGGTGTGGAGCAGCACCAGAAGCAGCGTGAGCGCCGGAGCCGACGGGTCGAGGCCCATGAGCTTCTCGGCCACCACCACGTGCGCGGAGCTCGAGACCGGGAGCAGCTCCGCGAGCCCCTGGATGATGGCGAGAGAGACGACCTGGATGACCGACATGCCCATGCCTCGTGCCTTTCACGTCGTGGCTTCACAACCGCGGCACTACACCAGCGGTGGTCCAGCCCGTCAACCCTGTCGAGCTCGCGCTTCAAAGCGTCGCCGCCCCAAGCCGCGTGTGACGTAGTCGCTTGGCGATCCGGCCGTCTTGGTTTATCTTCCGGCGCGTCGCGCGATTTCAGGAAAGGCAACCCGGGGGCTGCGCGCGAGGCGACGGCGCGAGACGGATGCATTGAGAACGGAACGCAAACGCAAGCTCGGACGACCGGGCCCCATCACGCGGTACTTCCTTCGACGACTCGCTCAGGCCCAGCGCGACGGACGCGGCCGCGGCTCGCGTGCGTACACTCGAGCGCTCGCCGAGGTCATCGCCCTCTTCGTGCTCATGCCGAGCATCGCGCTGTTCTCGATCGCCGCGGGGGTCTGCCTGAAGGTGCAACCGGGACTGCTCGCCGCGGCGCACGGCCGCTCGCCGCTCGGCGGCCTGCTGCTCGTCACCTTCTCGCTCGTCCTGCTCGGGCACATTGGCGTCGGCCACCGCCTGCGCCGCTTTCGCCGCGATCCGACGGCCGCGCACGGCTTCGACTCCGACCGGGATCGGGAGATTGCGTTTTGGCAGAAGCTCATCGTGACGGCGCTTTGCGGCGTCGCCGCCCCGCTCTGCGCCGTCTTGATGCTGGCGAGCCCGTGAGCGTGCACCGCCCGACCTGCCGGCGACCCACCTCAGGAACGGTGCGAAGCCGGATCGGGGCTGGACGGCAGCTCACGAAATCCGTCACCGTTGAATGAGCGGCCCGAAGCCGGAGTGGTGCGTGAGGATCTGTAGCTCGCCCCGGCGGTAGTCGATGACGAGCTCGTCCACCCGGCCGAGGGCGTCCATGCCGATCAGGATGGCGGGCTTGCTCGTCATCTTCCACACATCGAAGATGTGCATGTCGCCCAAGGTGATGTGAGCGCCCCAGATCTGGATGTCTCCGAGAGAGATCGCCGGAATGCCGGTGCCGTCGCCTTCGGCCACCGTGTCGGTCGCGCCGATGATCCGGTCCTGCGAGAAGGCGTAATGCGACCGCCGCTGCAGCAGCGCCTTGCGTAGCGCCAGATTGGCGACGCTCGATTGTGCCCCGGTGTCGATCACGGCCGTGACGCGGATCGAGCCCACGTATGCGTCGGTCGTCAGCAGGCGGTTCCTCGAGATCTCGAGCGGAACCGTGACGTAGCCGTACGGCGCGGGGCGGTCGTGCGAGCGCTTGATGGTGATGCGATCGTTGCGGAAGTCGATGTCGATGCGCTTGTCGAGCAGGCCCTCGGTACCGAGCACGCCGTCCGCGCCGCCGAGCGCATCCGGCACGATCGGCAGCTCGATCGACTTCATGAGCAGATCGCCGACGAGCAGGCTCTCGACGCGGATCGCCGGAACGGCCGCCCAGCCCGTCACGCCGTTGAGCTTGATCGGGCTCGAGCCGTCGAGCGCGATGCCGAGCGCCCGAGCCACCGATGCGGTCACCGCAGAGTGGCTGGCGCCGGTGTCGAGCACCAAGCGGAACGGACCCTTGCCGTCGATGTACACGGGCGCCCAGATCCGGCCGATCTGATCGCGGAGCGTCGGGGCGGCATACCGCGGCTCCGGCGCCTGAACCGAGACTTCCTGATTCGGCGCGGTGTGCGGCGCCTGTGAGGCTGGGGGATTCGCCGGACCGCTCGCGGCCGCGACGGCACACCACAGCAGGCCGGACAAAGCTCCGGCCCCTGCGAGCCGCCGAGCCGTCCGAAAGCGTGGAGCGGTCATGAGATTTGAGCGGCCATGAGCGTTGCCGGATCCGACTCACCCGAACCGCGAAGGCAAGGCGATGATACACCGCCCCAGTCGAGCCGACCGGCCCGGTGCCGCCGCTCGACGCGGCGGCTCGCCGGTGGCAGAGGCGCCGACAGACGCGCCGTGAGCCGAGCGTCAGCGGTGCAGTGGGGCGTGCGCCGGAATGGGCCGCAGTCGGGGCCACGGACGGCGCCCCAGCTCGGGGCGCTTACGACAGTCGGCGGCTCAAAGCGCTGATTCAGTGTTGATAGAAGACGTGCGGCGGCTCATCGAGGACCTGTGTCAGATCCGGCGCCGGGCTCCCCGAGGAGAAATCCACCGCGCGGTACTGGCCCGCGAAGAAGACGAGCGGGCGGTGCGGCTCGACGCCGCGATGCATCGTGATGACGCGCCCGATCACGATCCAGTGATCGCCTCCGTCGCTCACTCGCTCCACGTCGCAACCGATCGAGGCGAGGCTGCCCTCGAGGCGCGGGCCCGCCTGCGACGGCACGAATCGGAACGGCGGCGGCGCCGATTCCCGCCAGCCTCCGGCGAAGTAGCTCGAGAGCTGCTCCTGATCCTCCCGCAGAAAATTGAGCGTGAACTGCCTCATGCGCTCGAGATGGCGGGCGAGCCGCGCCTTCTTCGCCGGACAGAACAGCATGAGCATGGGATCGAGCGACAGAGAGGCAACGGCGTTGGCGGTCATCGCGCGAACCTCGCCTTGCGCTTCCATCGTCACGATGGCGACGCCGCTCGCAAGCAAGCCTGCCACGTCGCGAAAGGCACGCGCCTCGCCGCCGGCGGCGCTGCCGCCACTGCCGCCGCTGCGGGCGCCACCGCCAGGGGCGCTGTCGCCACTACCGGCGCTCATCGGGCAACCCTTCGGGCCGCGCGCGTGAGGCGCTTGCCTCCCATCTCGGGGACGCGCTCGCCCCTCATACCGGGCGATCCGCGGCCGCGAAGGCCTCGTCGCGCCCGAGCCGCACGAACTCGCGCACCTTCTCCGCGCAGAGCTGGATCTGCGACTGATGGCCGGTCACGAGCGCGCCGGCCATTCTCACGGGATCTCCGAAGAAGAAGCGCTCGTAGAGCACCTGTCGCGAGCCGAACGCGGAGAGCGAGGCGTCCCAGGCCAGGCGAAAGAGCGGAATGCGGTCGAACGCCTCGGCGCGCGCCGCCTGGTAGTACTTTCTCACGTCCTCGGCGAGCGGACCCTTCAGGTCCCGCTCCGTCGGCATCGCGACGAGGCCGCTCGCGCCGATCTGCTGGATGATCTCCACCATGCGCGGATACAGCCGCGGGAACAAATTCCGCGCCGCATCGAGAGGATCCCACGCCGGGCGCATCACGCCCCACTCGTCGAGGGCGGCGTCCGCCTCCGCGGTGCGCAGGAACGCCCGCATGGTCGTGAGGTTGACCCAGAGCTCCGCGAGCTTCTCCTGGATGTGCTGGAAGACCTCGACGCCGATCGCGCTCACGAGGAGCGAGGCGAGTCCCAGCACAAATTCGCATTTGGCGATGTTCTTGACGACCACCTGGTGCGTCATGTGCACGATGGCGCCGGTGCGCGCATAAGCCTGATTGCAGCGCTCGACATCGCGGTACAGGAGCACCCTCTCCCACGGGACGAGCACGTCGTCGAACACGACGACGGCGTCCATCTCCTCGAACCGCGATCCGAGCGGATGATCGAAATGCGAGCGCCCGTAATCGACGCTCTCGCGGCAGATGAACCTGAGGCCCGGCGTGTCGCTCGGGATGCAAAAGCCGAAGGCATACGGAGCATCCTCGACCGGGCTGCGCAGCAGCGTCGAGGGGAACACCATGATCTCGTCGCAAACCGGTAGCGTCGCGAGCATCCGGCAGCCACGGATCACGAGCCCGGCGTCGGTCTCCTCCTTGACGCGGGCCGCGAGATAGGGATCCGCCTGCTTGGCGAGGCTTTGCGCGCGGTTGGCCTGCGGAGTGATCAACGTGTGCGTGAGGCACAGGTCGCTCTCGCGCAGGTACTCGTACTGGCGCACGGCATTGACGCCGAAGCGCGGATCGGCCTCGCCGAGAAAGCGGCTGCCGGCCGCATACCCGGTCATCGCGCGGCTCAGGTAATTCGGCACGCGGCCCATCATGCCATGCGTGTGGTCCTCCCAGGCCTTCATCGCGCGGCTCACGCTCGCGAGCTCCTCGTGCGTCTTCGGCATCATGAACGCGCGGGAGACCCGATTGCCGGTCGCCGGCGACTCGTAGAGCGTGACGGACGGCTGCTCCCATTGCAGGTCGTAAAGACTCGCGAGCGTTTGCACACCGCCCCGCAGCGCCGGGTGCTCCGTCACGTCCCTCACGAGCTCCCCGCGATACCAGAGAGCCGGGGGGCGCTCGCGAAGGCGCCGCAATACCTCGCTGGCGCGACGGGCTCCGGCCGCACGACTCTCGGGCATGTACGTCATACCGCAACTCCCTTCGATGCGGGTGACGGCATGGGCTCACCTCCCCGTCCCGCCGCCTCCACGGTCGATTCTCGCCAGATGCGCTGGCAGCACTCCGCGGCGGCACGCGGCGAGTACCGAGTGACGTCGAGCGCGAGATCACGGGGCTTGAGCGGACCGTAGAGTGCAGGGTCCGAAGCCCGGAACAGCCCGACCGTCGCAGCGGCCGTCGAGCTCGCAAGATGCATCGGCCCGGTGTCCGCGGAGACGAACATGCGCATCGTGGAGATGGCGGCCGTCAAGGCTCGCGGCGACGGAAAGTGCACGGACGCGACGCGCGGGTCGGTCGGCGCGCTCCCCGGCGAAGGCAGAATCTCGATGGGAATCGCCTCCGGCTGCAGCGCGAGGAAGGCATCCCAGAACGCGTGCCAATAGGGCGGACCCACGTCTTTGAGACCCGTGGCGTGGGCGAAGAAGCCGAACGCTCGAGCTGTGGGCTCCGGGGTCTCGGGCGCCTGCGGCATCCCGCCGAGGCCTCTCGCCGCGATGGCGCGCGCGATGGCGGCGCGGCCTGCCTCGATCTCCCGCGGCTCGAGGGGAAGCCACAGCCTCACTTCCCGCGGATCGCAGTCGGCTCCGAGCGCGCGACTCAGCAGGAACGCCGGCTGCACGGCCTGATGCATCATGGCCTGCGGCAGCGGGACGGCATGAGTGAGGGGCGCCCACTGGCAGTCGGTCGCATAGCCGAGCCGATAGCGAGCCCGGGCAAGCATCAGAGCGATGCGCCCGCTCGTCGAGTTCGGCGCCGGGTCGATGGCGAGGTCGAAGCGCTCGCGACGCAAGCGCCGGACGGCCGCGAGGTACTGCCAAACGAGGTGCGCGCCCTTGTAGGGGAAGCGGATGACCCGGCGCACGCCGGGGAGAGCCCCGAGCAGATCCTCGCCCTGCGGATACGCCGTCGCGAGATCGATGCAGGCGTGCGGCAGCAGCTCGTGGATCCGCTCGATGAGCGGCGTGAGGAACACCGCATTGCCCATGCGGGCGTTGATGCGGCAGATGAGGACGCTCGAGATCTCCTGCGGCCGCAGCTCCGTGGCGTAGGAGCGCGGCCCGATCAGCCGTGCGGCAGCCTGCCCGAGGCGGTAGCGCGCCGTACCGCGCAGCTCGCGCAGCGCGCGGTTGATGTGCGATGAGGCCCGTCCCGCTCTCGAGAAGCCCGCCGCCTGCCGGCCGGGGCTTGGATCCGGGGAGGCTGAAACGCGCCCGCGAATGGGGAATGCTCCCGTAAAATATTCATTGTACATGAGGGCCGCCGCGGCAGCCCCGCCCCGGGTGCCGAGCCGCCTGCGCCGCGAGAGCGCGACGGGCCAATGCCGGCGGCGCGGGCCGGGGTCAGTAAGCGAAGAACGGCCCGACGCCCGCCGAGGTGTTCGCGCCTTCGAGGGCGATGTAGACGTTGCGCCCGAAGAAGAACGGCAGGCCCCAGTCGAAGACCGCGCCTGGCTGGCCGCTCGTGAGCGGGGCTCCGAGGTCGTCGAAGGCTGCATTGCCCGTTTCGGCGAGCTGATCGGCGTTCGCGACGGAGAACGTCACATTCGACGTGGCGCCCGATTGATCGTAGCTCTCGTTCGTCGCGCCGAGGGTCAGCGTCGAGGCGGGACAGTAGTAGGTACCGCACACCGCGATGCTCGAGTCGTTGAAGTAATACGCATCCGATCCGGTATCGAAGTAGCTGTCGGTCAGCGCGCCGCCGTTGTAGTACGTCGTGATCGCGGCCGTCTGAGGATCGGCCTCGAGCACGGTCACGCCGGTGCTCTCGTTGTCGCTCTCCGTGTCGATCCCGAACACGAGCGAGCCCGTGACGGTCGCCTCGCCGCCCGCGGCGATTTGAGGCAGCTCGACGATGACCCCGTTGTCGTCGGCCGAGAAGGACGCGACGGGGTTGCTCACCTGCTGCGCGAGACTCGCGGTGGTGCTCGTGCAGGCGCCCCCCGGCGGACACCCGTAGTACTCGGCGGCGATCGCCGATTGCGCGCATGCGGACCCGCAATCCTGCAACATCACGCCGATGCCCAGAATGCCGTTCGCGCCGAGCGCCGCGACGGCGCCCTCGTTGTAGCCGGGGCCGGCGTCCAAGCAGCTCGACGGCGCGCCCGTGTAGTCGGGATCGCCGATGATGTGCACCGGAATGCTCGCGGCCGTCTCCCCGGCGAGGTGGACATCCGCGATGACGACGGGTCCCCACACGTAGCCGTCCGCGAATTCCTCGCACCGAGCGAGCGGATTGCCGTTCGCGACCTCCTGCGCAAACGACAGGTTCGAGGAGAGGGCCGACGAGAGGATCCTGAGCCCGACGGAGGCGGTATCGATCTCGACGTGGTCGATCGTCTGGCAGGCCGTGGTGCTGCCCGGCTCGCACAGCGTGACGGACACATACAGCTCGTTGACGGCGCTGATGGCCTGAGGATCGGGACCGCTGTCGACCACGACGGTCGCGACGTTGGGCGATCCCGAGCTGCTGCCGAGGCTCGCGAGGGAGCCCGTGCCGGTGCCGCTCACCGTCGGAGTGATCGAGCCCCCGCCCCCGGAGTTACCGGCGGCCCCACCGGCCGCTCCGCCGGACCCACTCCCTCCTCCGCAACCCACGGCGCCCACGATGAGCCCCACGGCGAGGGACAGGATGAGCCTCTCACGCATTGTCTTGATGTGGGTCTTCGGCAGCCCAGGCGTACGAGTCGGTCATGACGCATCGTACACAGGGAAGACCCGCGCGACTACCCGCGGGCGGGCTAGGGAAGTCTAGTTCGCGGCGTACGCGTAGTACGGCCCCTCGCCGGCCGACGTATTCGCCGGGTAGATGGCCGTGAAGACGTTGCGGCCGAAGTAGAAAGACAGTCCCCAATCAAAAACCCCGCCCACTCCTTGGAAGCCGCTCCCGAGGGTGCCCGCGAGGTTGTTGAACGCCGTGTCCGATCCGCTGAGGGCCTGTGCGTTGGCCACGTTGAAATCCACCGTGCTCGGTGTGCCGCTGGCGCAGTCCTCGCAGTTGGAGATGCTGGCCGAGAGGTCGAGCGTCGAGCTCGGGCAGTAGAACCCGGTATCCTCGCTGCACTGCGTGATGCTGCTGTCGTTGAAGAAGAAGCCGTTCGAGCCGCTGTCGAGGACGCTGTCGGTCAGAGTCTGGCCGTTGAACGTGGTCGTCATGGCGCCGTCGTTCGGGTCCGCCTGGATCACCGTCGCATCGCCGAGCGCGTTGTTGTCCGCCGTGCCGATACCGAACACGAGCGCGCCCTGGACGTTCGCCGCGCCGGTCGATGGAACCGTCGGGAGCTCGACGATGACGCCGTTGTTGTCGACCGGGAAGTAGTAGACCGGATTGCTCACCTGCTGGCTCGTGTCCGCGTAGCTGTCCGTGCAAGTGGTCGGCAAGGAGCAGATGTAGTAGTAAGTGGGTGAGTCGCCTCCCGCTTCGGTGCATCCCTCCCCACAGTCCTGCACGAACGGGCCCACGCCGAGGACGCCGTTGGCTCCAAACGTCGCCACGGTATCCTCCTGATTGTCCACGCTGGCGTCCTTGCAATCGGACGGCACGTTCGAGTAGGCGGAGCTTCCGATGATCTGTGTGGGAACGCTGCTCGTCGTCGTCTCCCCGGAAACCGTGATGTCCGCGGTGACGAGGGGTCCCCAGCTGTAGCCGTCGGCGAATACCGCGCATTCGGCGAGCGGCTCGGTGCTCTCGTTCTGATTCTCCGGGGGCAGCGGTATCGTCAGAGTGTTGCCGTTCTCATCGGTCGCATCGGCGATGAGTCGCAGCCCGTAGGACTGCGTATCGACCTGGATATGATCGAAGGTCTGGCAATCGCTAGGATCGCTCGGAACGCACACCGTCACCGTCACGTACGCGAGATTCACCGCGGAATCGTCGGTGTTGCAGATCGAGGCGGGACCGCAATCCACGATGATGGAGGCGACGTTCGGCGCGGCCGAGGCGATCGTCTGCGTGCTGCTCGAGCTGGAGGAGCTGCTCGAGCCGGAGGAGCTCGAGGAGCTGCTCGAGCCGCCTCCCCCGCACCCGATCACGCAACCCATCGCGATCGCCATGGCCACCACGAGAATCCGGCGCACGAGCGTCCCCCTGACGGTTTGGTGCATTCTGAGGCTGTCCCTGTAAAGATCTGCCGTGAGGCGCTACTGGATGTCGTCGGCCGTGACGTTGGCCGGAAGCAAAGACGGCACGTACGCCCGCCCGTAGTACGAGCGCATCCGCCCGCCCGACTGCACGATGAGATCGGGCTGACGGATCTGGAAGTGGCGCCGGGTGGCGCCGTTGTGTCGCGCGAGGCTCGAGGCGGCGACGTACTGCTGGAAGTAGGTCCCGAGGAGCTGGTGCAAGTTCGGCATCGTCGGGCCGTGCCAGCTCACGCCGAATACGGTGCCGCTCGGGGCGACGTATTCGCTCACGACGGTGCCCGAGGGCAGCTCGAGCTGCTGGACCGAATAGCCCGCCCCCGGCGTGGCGGCTCTCAGCTCGGCCTTCAGGTGCGTGCCGTCAGCCTGCACGGAATCGACGTCGCCGCCGAGGGCCGCCAGGGCAGGCAGCGATGCCGGCCCCAGCAAGGCCAATCCCATCCAGACCGCGGCTCGATGCGCTCGCATCGCGCGCGCTCAGCCGGCCGAGGAGCTCGAGCCGCCGCCCGATCCGGAGCGGCGCTGCTGCATCCTCTGCTGCATTCGCTGCCGCAGCTGCTGCATCCGCTGCTGCCGCGCCTGCATCCTCACCTGGTCGGCGGCGAGCAGGGTGGCGAGATTGCGCTTCTGCGTGGGCGTGAGAACGTTGTAGACCTGCGTCGCGAGCTCGCTCTGCCGCTGGATGCGATCGGCCGCCCGGCTCTTCGCATTCTGCACCGCCTGCGCGTAGCCCCGACTGCCTGGATCGCCGAGCACGGCGATGTCGAGCGCGGGCCTCGATGCATTCGATTGGCGCTGCTTGCGGGCCTGCGAGAGGATGTCCCTCACGCGGTCGCGCTGCTGGCTCGACAGATCGAGCTGGCGCACCTGCCTCAACAGCACGCCGACGAGCATCGCACCCTGCCCGCGGCGCATACCCCGCCGGCCGCGCCAGTGCCCGTGGCGTCCGCCGCGGCGGTGATTCCAGCCCGCTCGATGAAACTGGTCGCCGCGATGATTCCAACCGCCGCCGGGACGCATGGGGCCCGCGCCGCGCCAGTGGCCTGCCTGCGGCCCGGCATTGGATGGCGGGCTGGCATTGGATGGGGTCGCATCGCTGCCCTGGGCGCTTGCGGCGGACACGGCGCCGATACCGAGACCCGCCAACGCAGCCGCCAGCACCAGATATTTCGTGTTGTGCTTCATGACTCCAAACTCCGACAAACTGAGCCAGACTGTTACCGACTATTGCCGTCCACGGGTCGCGAGGTCAGGATGATACTCGCATCGCAATTCGACAGCCCCCGGACGGTGCGCGTTCCGTGGAGCCCCTCGCAATACAGCGCTCCATCCTCGAGGGGGTTGACGCGGGATCGAGCGCTCGTGATCGACCCCGCGCACGATAAGCGGGCGAGGCCGCTGCGGCAAGTAAACGAGTGTGAGCAAAAGCGGCCCCGCGCGCTCCGGCGCCCGCGCCGCGCGGGTGAGCGCCCGCGCAACCCGGCCGACGTGACGGCGCGCGTCCTCAGCCGAAAGGCTGGCGTCGGACGATGGTCTGGTCGCGCTCCGGGCCGGTGGAGATCATATCGATCGGCACGCCCGCGAGAGCCTCGATGCGATCCAGGTAGCGCCGAGCGTTGGCCGGCAGCGCCGCATACTCTGTGATGCCCACGGTGGACTGGCTCCAGCCCGGCATCTCCTCATAGACCGGCTCGACGTCGGCGTAGGCGTCGGTGAGGAGCGGCGGCTGCGATACGGTCTCGCGGCCGATGCGATATCCCACGCAGATCCGGATGGTCTCGAGCGCATCGAGGACGTCGAGCTTCGTCACGACGAGACCCGTCACGCTCGACTGCAGGACGCATTGACGCAGCACGAGCGCGTCGAACCAGCCGCAACGCCGCTTGCGGCCGGTCACGGAGCCGAACTCGTGGCCGACTCGCGCGAGGTACTCGCCGTCGACGTCGAAGAGCTCCGTCGGAAATGGTCCCGCGCCGACACGAGTGGTGTAGGCCTTGACGATCCCGAGCACCTCATCGAACGCGCGGGGTCCGACCCCCGTGCCCGTCGCCGCGAAGCCCGCGGTGGTGTTCGATGAGGTGACGTAGGGATAGGTACCGAGATCCACATCGAGCATCGCGGCCTGCGCGCCCTCGAAGAGCACGTTCGCTCCGGCGGCGCGCAGCTGATTCAGGGCTTGACTCACGTCGGTCACGATCGGCCTCAGGCGCTCGGCCCACGCGAGCTGCTCATCGAGCGTGCGCTGGAAGTCGACCGGCGGCTGCCCGAAGTATCGCTGCAGCAGGAAGTTGTGAAAATCGAGCACTTCCCCGAGCTTCGCGGCGAAGCGCTCGCGCTGGAACAGGTCGGCGACGCGCACGGCGCGGCGCGCGACCTTGTCCTCGTACGCAGGTCCGATGCCGCGGCCGGTCGTGCCGAGCGCGTTCGCGCCGCGCGCCTGCTCGCGCGCCCGGTCGAGCGCGACGTGCGACGGCAGGATGAGCGGGCAGCTCGGCGACACGCGCAGCCGATCGAGCACGGGTATGCCCTGCCGCGCGAGCATGTCGGCCTCGCTCATCAGCGCCTCGAGCGAGAGCACGACGCCGTTGCCGATGAAGAAGCACCGCACCTGCTCGCGCAGGATGCCGGAGGGGATCAGCGAGAGAACGATCTTGCGCCCGCCGATGACGAGCGTGTGGCCCGCGTTGTGCCCTCCCTGGAACCGCGCGACCGCCGACGCCCGCTCGGCGAGGAGATCGACCACCTTGCCCTTGCCCTCATCGCCCCACTGGGTCCCGATCACGATGACGAACTTGCCCATGGCTGCGCCGCCGCCCGCTCAACGCACCAGAAACAGGATGAGCACGCCGACCAGCATGCTGCCGAGGCCCGCGATCCGCAGGTCGCGGTCGCCGATCGCGAGCAGCCGGGCGAGCGCCTTCTTCAGCCCCGCCGGATTGACGAAGGGCATGATGCCCTCGAGCACCAGGAGCAGCGCGAGAGCCGCAAGCAGATCCGAGTATCTGAACGTCAAGCCGAATCGCTCCTCGAGCTCGTTGAGCGCGATGCGCGCCTCAGCGCCGCGCCTCGCCCGGGTCCCTCATGTATTTGAAGAACTCGCTGTCGGGCGAGAGCACGAGCACATCGTTGCTCTTCCCGAGCGAGCGCTCGTACGCCTCGAGGCTGCGGTAGAAGGCGTAGAACTCGGGGGCCGAGGAGTACGCGTGCGCGTAGGTATCGGCGGCCTCGGCGTCGGCCGCGCCCTTGATGCGCAGCGCCTCGCGCTGCGCATCCGAGATGATCTCGGTGCGCTCGCGGTCCGCGGTGGCCCTGATGACCGTCGCGGAGCTCTCGCCCTGCGCGCGCAGGCGGTTCGCGACCTTCGCGAAATCCTGCTTCATCTTCTCGTACACGCGGTCCGCGACCTCATCCGGCAGATCGATGCTCTGCACGCGCACGTCGATCAGCTGGATGCCGAGCGCGGCGACGGCGCGGCTCGCGGCCGCCATCATCCCGCTCGTCACCGCCGCGCGGTCCGCCGTCACGATCTGCTCGAGCGTGCGCTCGGCGACGACGCTCTTCATTCCGTCCGTCACGATGTCCGAGACGCGATCCGCGGCGCTCTTCTCGTTGCCCCCGGTCGCCTCGTAGTAGACCGTCGGATTCTCGACCCGCCACTTGATGTAGTAATCGACGAGGAGCGAGCGGTCGTCGTTCGTGAGGAAGGCCTGCATGGGATTCGACTGCGTGAGGATCCGGCGATCGAACTTCACGACCTGGTCCCACGGCAGCTTCCAGTGCAGCCCGGGCCGGTAGTCCGTCCTCACGATGGCGCCGAACTCGGTGCGGATCGCAAACTCGCTCTCGCCGACGGAGAAGAGGGAGGTGAGCGCCGCGAGCAGCACGACCGCCGCGGCGACGACGACCGGAACGGCGCGAGTGGACATCAGCGCTCGCCTCGGTTGCGGCCTTCGACCGTCACGGTGTCCGCATCGCTCGGCGCCGGAACGGAGGAGACGCCCGGCTGCTGGGACTCCTGGCCCATCGCGGCGCCGTGCTCGATCAGCTTGTCGAGCGGGAGATAGAGAATGTTGCCTCCCGGGCCGGGCTTCGAGGCGATGACGATCTTGTTCGCCCTGCCGAAGATGTCCTCCATGGTCTCGAGATACAGCCGCTCGCGCGTGACCTGCGGCGCGCGCTCGTACGCCGCGGCGACCTGCGTGAAGAGTGCGGCCTGGCCCTGCGCGAGCGCGACGACCCGCGCCTTGTAGGCCTGCGCATCCTGAAGGATCTTCGCCGCATCGCCCCGCGCGGCAGGCGCGACGCCGCTCGCGTAAGCCTGCGCCTCCTTCACGTCGCGGTCCTGGTCGGCGAGCGCCTTGTTGGCATCCCGCTGCGAGGGGACGACCGGATCCGGCACCTGCACGTCCGTGAGATTCACCGTCGTGACCTCGATTCCCGTGTCGTACTCATCGAGCATGCGCTGGATCAGCGCCTTGGCGCGCTCGGTGAGCCGCGGGCGCGTCGCGCCGGCGAGCACATCCTGCAGGCTCGTTTGACCGACGACCTCGCGGAGGGCGCTCGCGCTCGCCTGCTGCAGCGTCTCCTCCGGATTGCGCGCGCCGAAGAGCACCTTCAGGGGGTCGGCGAGACGGTACTGAACCGAGAGCCGCAGCTGCACGAGGCTCAGATCGGAGGTGAGCACGCTCGGCGAGAGCTCTTGGCTCGCGACGTTCATCACGTTCACCTTGCGTACCGTCTCGATCGGCCACGGCCAGCGCCAGCCCCAGCCCTGGCTGCGCACCTCGACGAGCCGGCCGAAGCGCTGGATGACTCCCCGCTCAGCCGCCCCGACCTGGTAGAAGCCGCTGCCGAGCCACAGCGCGACGGCGATCAGGCCGACGGTCGCGAAGAGCGAGCGGCTGCTCTCGCTGCCCGGACTCGCGGCGCGCAGCGCCGACTCGAGCTTGCGCTGCCAGCTCTTCACCCGCTCATCGAGGTCGGTCCCCCCCTGACCCGGACGACGGCCCCAAGGACTCTTGCTACCGGGTTGATTCCATGCCATAGGGTTCCGCGCGCCGCGCGCTGGGCGGGCTCTTCTTTCCGAAAGGGGGTGTCAGGAGAGTTTGGCCGCGCCTGCGGAAACCGCCGATTGTAGGTACGCCTCGGCGGGTGTACAAGGCGCATCGCCCTGCATCTCGAGAATCTGCACGCCGCGGGCCCGGGCGAGCGCGAGCAGCTCCACCTCGGGCAGCTCCACGGCGAGATCGATCGAGCCGTCCTCGAGCGATTGCTCGCCGCGCACGGCGCCGCGCGCATAGAGGCGAGAGCGAAGCGCGCCGGCCGCCGCGGGGATGCGCAGCCGCGCG
>JASHSR010000518.1 GCA_030038645.1 Gammaproteobacteria bacterium | reverse complement strand
GTCGGCGGTACGACGATGGACGCGGTGAACCTCGAGCTCCGCCAGCGCATCGGCGAGAATTTCGGGGCGGTGCTCTTTGCCGACGGAGGCGGCGTGAGCGAGGGCTTGAATCCGTTCACCGCGAGCCGGCACTGCGTCTCCGCGTCGGCGAGCGCGCACAGCGCGCTGCCGCAAAGCACGAGCGTCTCGTGCGTCGGGGTCGGCGCCGGCATTCGCTATTACACGCCGATCGGTCCGATCCGCCTCGATTTCGCCATGCCGACCGTGCGCCGTCACACCGACGACGAGGCGAGCAACGACGACCGCTTCGAGGTCTACATCGGCCTCGGGCAGGCTTTCTGATGCGCCGCGCGGCACGAGTCGCCGCCTGGACTGCAGCCGCTATCGTGCTGCTGGTCCTGGCGCTCGTGGGCAGCGCCCTCGTCGCGGCCAACACGGCCGGCGGGCGCGGTGCCATCGAGCGGTGGACGGCGAGGCTCACGTCCGGACGCGTGCGGATCTCGGGGCTCGCGGGATCTTTCCCGTCGGTCATCGACGTGGGGCAGCTCAGCTTGAGCGACGAGCGGGGCGTGTGGCTCACGGCGCAGCGCATCTCGCTGCGCTGGTCTCCGCTCGATCTGCTCGCGTGGAATCTGCGGGTCGCGAGCCTCGAGGTGGCGCGCCTCGACCTGAGCAGACCGCCCGCGACGAGTCCCTCGGGCTCCTCGAGCTCCGGCGGGCGCCCGACACTCCCGCACATCGACGTTGCGCAGCTCGGCATCGACGCTCTGGTGCTCGAGCCGGCGCTCGCCGGCTCGCAGACCTCGCTTGCCGTGCGGGGCAGCGCGCATCTCGAGTCCCTCGACGATGCCACCGCCAACGTGACGGCGCGCCGCACGGACGGCAACGGCGACTACGAGATCCATCTGCACTTCGACCCCTCCCGCATGGATGCGACTCTCAAGCTCGAGGAGCCGGCGAGCGGGCCGCTCGAGCATCTGCTGCAGCTGCCGGGCCTCGGCGCGCTCGCGGTGACCGCGAGCCTTCACGGGCCGCATTCGGCGGAGCGCGTCGAGCTCGACGCGCGCGCGGGGGATCTGCATGCGACCGTGCAAGGGACGCTCGACCTCGAGCGGCGCTCCGCCGAGCTCGACTACTCGCTCGAGTCGCCGGCGGTCGCGCCGCGGCCGGAGCTCTCCTGGCGGAGCGTCAACCTCAAGGGGAGCTGGCATGGATCGGTGACGACGCCCCAAGCGAGCGCGCGCCTGCTGATCGAGGGGCTCGAGCTGCCGGGGCATGCGGGGCTCTCGATGCTGAGCGCGAATCTCAGCGCCTCGGGCGGAGCTCTCGAGGCTCACGCGACGGCGAGCGGGCTCGCGCTGCCCGGCCTCGCCGGATCGCCGGCAGCGGGCGCAGTAGCGCGGCTACTCGCGAGCTCGCCCGTGCGGCTGGATGCGACGCTGAGCCTCGATCGACCGGAGCGGCCGCTGCGGCTCACGGCGACTCACCGGCTGCTCTCGATGCAGGTGCAGGCCGTCACGGCAGGTGAGCGCAGCGCGACGTTTCAGGTGCGCGTGCCCGATGTCACGCCGTTCGCATCGCTCGTGGGCGCGAGAGTCGCGGCGCTCGGTCGGCTGAGAGCCGTGTCGGGCAGCCTCGCCGCGAGCGGGAAGCTCGCGGAGACGGCGGCGGCCACTCGGCTGGATGTCGATGTCGGCGCCAATCTCGGCGGGACGCCCAAGCTCACAGCTCTCCTCGGCGGCGCCTCGCGGGTGCAGCTCTCGGCCAGCTGGACGGATCGGGCGGTCGATATCGAGCGGCTGCAAGTCACGGGCCGCGCGCTGTCGCTCTCCGGGAGCGGCGCTGCAGAGATGGCGGGCACGGCGAGCGGCCTGCAATCGCTCCACGCGCGGTGGAGCCTCGCGCTGCCGCGCCTCGCTGCGATATCGCCCGCGCTCGACGGATCGCTCACGCTCTCGGGGGAGATCGCGGGTCCGGTGCACGCGCTCGCGACGCAGATGCAAGCGTCCTCGACGCTATCGATCCGAGGCTCGCCGCAAGGCACCGTCGATGCAAGTCTGAAGGTGCGAGGCCTCCCCTCGGCGCTCGCCGCCACGCTGCAGGCGCACGGCAGCTTCGATGGAGCGCCGCTCGACCTGCAGGCCTCGCTCGACCGCGGCCGGGACGGCCTGTTCCACTTCATCGTGCAGCGCACGGACTGGAGGAGCGTGCATCTCGATGCAAACGTCACGACCGGCGCGAAGCTGGCGCAAGGCAGCGGCGCCATGAGCTTCCGCATCGGCCGGCTGGCCGATCTGCAGCCGCTCATCGGCAAGCCGATCGAGGGCAGCATCGCGGGAAGCGCGACGTTGAGCCCCGACGCGGGGCGCACGCGCGCGCAGGTTCGCCTGGAAGCCCGGGATGTCGGAACGTCGGGCGTCTCGGCCAATGCGCAGCTCACCGGCTCGGGACCTCTCGACGGCCTGCCCTTGCAGCTCACGGTGCAATCCGCGGATCTGGCGGGCGCACCGGCGCGCCTCGATGCGGCGGTCCGGTTGAGTCTCACGGACCGCGTGCTCTCGCTCGAGAAACTCGAGGCTGACTACCGTGGGCAGTCGCTGCGGCTCCTCTCCCCTGCCCGCGTGGCGTTCGCAGGCGGCTTGCGGGTCAGCGGACTGAAGCTCGGCGTGCAGCAGGCAACGCTCTCGGTCGCGGGCGAGATCTCACCCGCGCTCGGGCTGCGCGCGTCGCTGAGCCACGTCGATGCCGCGCTCGTCGATTCGTTCGCCCCGCACCTGCTCGCGCAGGGCACGCTCGGCGCCGAGGCGCAATTGCACGGCACCCTGGCGGCGCCTGTGGGCCGCGCGAGCCTCGAGGTGAGCGGCCTGCGCATGGCGAACAGCGCGGCGCGGGATTTGCCGGCGCTCAACTTGAAGGGCACCGCGGAGCTCGAGGGCACCGCGGCGCGGATCGACGCGGAGCTCGACGCCGGCCGCGCCTCGCAGCTGAAGCTGACGGGCCGCGCGCCGCTCGCTGCGGCCGGCGCGCTCGACCTCAAGCTCTCCGGAGAGCTGAGCGCCGCGCTCGCCAATCCGCTGCTCGAGGCGCACGGCGAGCGGGCCGAGGGAACGCTCGCCGTGAACGCGACGGTGACCGGTCCGGCGCACGCTCCGGAGATCGGCGGCAGCATCGAGCTGACCCATGGCGACATCCGCGACTACGCGCAGGGCGTGCACCTCGATGACATCACCGCGCGGATCGTGGGCGGCCAGGGGATCCTGCGCATCGCAAGCCTCACCGCGCACGCGGGCGCGGGCGTGGTCTCGATGGGCGGCACGCTCGGGGTGCTGCAGCCGAAGCTGCCGGTCGACATCACGCTCACCGCGAAGAACGCGCAACCGATCACCAACGACATTCTCACGGCCAACCTCGACGCCGACATCCACGTGCAGGGGACGCTGCGGCAGCGGATCGAAGTCTCCGGAACGGTGCACGTGAATCGGGCGCAGATCGGGGTGCCGAACAGCCTGCCGCCGAACGTCGCGGTGCTCGACGTGCGCCGCCCGGGCGAGGCGCCTCCGCAGCCCGCCGAGCGGCGGCTCGTGATCGGACTCGACCTCGCGCTCTCCGCCCCGCGCGAGATCCTCGTGCAGGGCCGCGGGCTCGATGCGGCGCTCGGCGGGAGCCTGACGATCGGCGGCACGACGGAAACGCCCCGCGTGAGGGGCGGCTTCGAGCTCATCATGGGCACGTTCACGCTCGCGAGCACACAGCTCAGCTTCACGACGGGCGAGGTGAGCTTCAACGGCGCGGGCCTCAGGGGCAAGATCGATCCGACGCTCGACTTCACGGCGCAGGCGATCGCGGCCGATGCGACCGTCACGCTGCGCGTCACGGGCTTCGCCGACGCGCCGAAATTCACGCTGAGCAGTACCCCGCAGCTGCCGCAGGATGAGATCCTCGCGCGGCTGCTGTTCGGCGAGAGCGCCTCGCAGCTGACGGGGCTGCAGGTGGCGGAGATCGGCGCGGCGCTCGCATCCTTGAGCGGCATCGGCGGAGGAAGCGGGCTCAATCCGCTCGCGAAGGTGCAGAAGGCGCTCG
This sequence comes from Gammaproteobacteria bacterium, assembly GCA_030038645.1. GTDB lineage: Bacteria > Pseudomonadota > Gammaproteobacteria > Steroidobacterales > Steroidobacteraceae > JASHUC01. The sequence continues at coordinate 7,266 of JASHSR010000518.1, read as the reverse complement.
GCCTCAATCGCCTGACGGTCGGCAGCGCGACGACCACGGCTCCCAACGGCACGACGCAGAGCTCCGGAGCGAGCATCACGGCCGGGCGCTACGTGTCGAGCCGGGTGTTCGTCGCGGCGACCCAGAACACGACGGGGACGAGCCAGCTCGAGGTGGACATCGACCTCAGCAAGCATTTGAAGCTGCAAACGCGGCTCGGCAACGGCAGCGCGACCGCGCAGGGCACGACGCCGGAGAACGACCCCGGGAGCAGCATCGGGCTCTCGTACCAGTTTCAGTATTGAGGCCGGCGAGGCCAGGTCGGGTCAAGCTCGAGGAGCCGCGCGAGGCTCGGCTGCAGGCGCGGGGCGGGCGCCGCCGGAGCGCGATGCCGGATCGCCGCGGCTCAATTCCACTGCCACTCGCGGCGCATGAAGAGCACGCCGAGCGCGCAGAGGGCGAGCGGCACCGCGAGCAGCGCGAGAATGTTCACGGACGAGTAGCCCCGATCGATGCCCCAGCCGCCCACGACCGGCGCGAGGAACGCGCCGAAATTGCCGATGACGCCGGCCCAGCTCATGCCGCTCGCCTTGATCGCGGGCGGGTAGTACGCCGTCGAGAGCACATTGAGGGCGAGCTGCGCGCCGCTCGTGCCAGCGCCGATCACGAGCAACACGATCCAGCTCACCGCGGAGGCGGCCGGCGCCAGGCGGAACAGCAGCAGGCAGGCGGCGGTGACCAGGTACGCGACGAAGAGCGCGGGAATGGTCGTGCCGCGGCTTAGGAAGGCCGAGAGCAGGATGCCGCCCCCTACGCCACCGGCTTGAATGAGCACGGCGCCCTCCAGCGCATCGTTGAGCGGCCAGCCGCCCGACTGCAGGAGAGTCGGCAGCCAGCTGATGAGGACATACAGGCTGAACAGATCGGCGACGACGACGCCCCACAGCACCAGCGTCCGGCGCCGGTAGACATGACCGAGGAGGTCGACCAGAGACCAGCGCGAGCCCTCGGATGCCGGCTCGGGCCGATGGAAGGGCGTCGCCGGATCGACCTCCGGTGCGATGCGCGCGAGGATGGTCGCGATTCGACGGTCCTGCGGGCGGCGCAAAATCAGAAACTTCAGCGATTCCGGAGCCGAGGTCACGATGAGCAAGCCGATGACCAGCGGCGTCACACCGCCGATCACGAACGCTCCTCGCCAGCCCCAGTGCGCGAAGATCACAGGCGCGACGAAACCCGCGCAGAAGGCCCCGGCGCCGATCGCCGCGTTCATCACGACGAGAATGGTGGGGCGGCTGCGCATCGGCGCGTACTCCGCCGTCCAAGCGTTGCAGTTGGGGATGCTGATCCCCAAGCCGATCCCCGTGAGCAGCCGCCAGAGGACGAACTGCGCGGGGCTGCCGGCCGTGGAGGTCGCCATGGTCGCGGCGCCGATGACGAACATCGCGAGGATGAGCATCGTGCGCCGCCCCACTCTGTCGCCGATCGGCGCGATGAATGCGGCTCCGACGCAGATGCCGAAGAGGACGGCAGAGAGCGCGAGGCTGAAGTGCGGCGGCGTGAGCGACCATTCGTGGGACACGAGCGGTACGGCGAGCGCCATCACCTGCACGTCGTAGCCGTCCACGAACATGATGAGGCCGCTCAGCACGGCGACGAGCGCTTGCAGAGACGAGATCGCGCGCTCGTCGAGCAGACGGGACAGATCGATTGCGCTCTGCGCGCTCGCGGCCATGGAACCCCCTCGAAAGCGCCAAAGTGAGCGAGTCTACCGGGACGGCGGCGAAGACACACGCTCCGGGTGCAGCCGGCCTCCGACGACGGCGGCCAGCGTGGCGGCGAGGAGCATCATCAATCCGAGAAATATGAGCGCGGGACCGAAATCGCCGCTGCGGGTGGACCGGCTGACGACCTGGGGGCCAAGATAGCCGCCCAGGTTGCCGAGCGAGTTGATGAGGGCGATGCCGGCGGCCAGCGCGGCGCCCGACAGGACCGCGCTCGGAAGGGTCCAGAAGATGGGCAGCGCGCCGTAAATGCCCATCGACGCGACAGAGAGGCACACGATCTGCGCCGCGAGCGAATGAGCGTGGCCCGCGCCGACGAAGCCGAGAAACCCGAGCAGGGCGGGCAGGATCAAGTGTCCGATGCGCTCGCGCCGGCGGTCGGAGCGGCGGGCCCACCCCACCATGAAGAGCGTGCCGCAGAGAGCGGGCAGCGCCGCGATCCAGCCGATGTGGGTCACGGCGACACCGAACCGGCTGATGAGCGTGGGGAGCCAGAAGCCGAGCCCGTAGAGGCCGAGGACGACGCTGAAGTAGATGAGCGACAGCAGCCACACGGCCGGCTGGGCGAATGCCGCGCGCCACGACGCGCGACCCCAACGCGCGACGACCGTGCGCTCGCGGGCGAGCGTTGACAGAAGCCACTCGCGCTGCTCGGGCGCGAGCCACTTCGCATCGCGCGGCGTATCGGGAAGGAGCGCGAAGCAGAGCAGGCCGAGCGCGACGGCGGGCAGGCCCTCGAGGAGAAAGAGCCACTGCCAGCCCTGCAGCCCGGGCGCCCCACCGAGACCGTGCGCCGCGCCGAGCCCGAGCAGCGCGCCGGAGATCGGGCTGCCGATCACGCTGGCAAGGGGCACGGCCACCATGAACAGGCCGATGACCTTCGCGCGCTCGGCGGCCGGAAACCAGTAGGTCAAATAGAGCAGGATGCCGGGAAAGAATCCGGCTTCGGCGAGGCCGAGCACGAAGCGCATCGCCACGAACTCCTTCGGGCCCGAGACGAAGGCCGTGGCCGCGGACACCAATCCCCAGGTGATGAGGATGCGCGCGATCCAGCGCCGGGCGCCCACCTTCGCGAGGATGAGGTTGGAGGGCACCTCGAAGAGGAAGTAGCCGACGAAGAAGACGCCTGCGGCGAAGCCGTACGTGGCGTCGCTCATGCCGATCGCCCGGTCCATGGTGAGCTTCGCGAAGCTGATGTTCACGCGATCGAGGAAGCTCGCGATGTAGAGCAGACCGAGAAAGGGCAGCAGCCGCCAGCGGATGCGGCTCAGCGCGCGCTCGGCGAGCGCGGCATCGACGCGCGGAGCGCCGTCGGCGCCGGGACCGGCGCCGGAGAAGGGAGTGAGATCGTCCATCGGACTCGGGCCTGCCGGAGTGCGGAGATTGTAGCGTTCGAGGGGTCCTGCGCCACGAAAGAATGGCTCGATGGGGGCGGCCCATGGCCGAGCTCGGCGCGGCGTCGCGCGCCGGCGGACTCGACTCGTCCGCCGTCAGATGCCTGAGCCGTGGAGCGCATCGAACAGGCGCCCGGCGAGGAAGGTGACGGCAGCCGCGCCCGCGCCGATGACCGTCTGCCTCGCTCCCGAGAACAGCGCCGAGCGGCCGTTGAACAAGGAAGTCGCCAGGCCGAGCGCGAAGAGCGCCGCGAGGGATGCGGCGACGCTGCCCGCGACGGCGGCTCGGCCGATGAGCGTGCAGAACGAGAGCAGCGGAACCGCGGCGCCGAGCGCGAACAGGCAGAACGAGAGCGCCGCGGCGCTGCGAGCATCGCCGAGCGGCAGGTCCTCGGGCTCGGCGCCGTGCACCGGTTGCTGCGCGCCCAGCTCGCGCTCCATCTGGCTCATCGCGAGCTCCCGGGCATTGGTGACGGAAAGCCACTCGCCGAGCGCCATTGCGCAGGCTCCGCCGATCAATCCCGCCACCCCGCTCAGCACGATGGCCGAGCCGTGCGCGCCTCCGCCTGCGACGCCCATCATCAGGCAAAAGTTCGATGCCACCCCGTCGTTCGCTCCGAGCACGGCCGCGCGCAAGTTGTTGCCGAAGCTCCCCCGCGTGCGCGTGCGCATGATGGCGGCGTGGCTCTGCTCGTCGTACGCCAGCGCGAGCGCGTCGGAATCGCCGAGACTCGCATAGTGGTCCCGATCCTTCATCTCCCGCACGGCGATGCTCGGCGCCACGAATCCGGCTCCGAGCCACCGCGCGAGCCGGATCAGGAGCCTCGTGCGCAGCGACGGACGGTAGCGCGGCACGGACTGACCGGCCGCGCGCAAGCGCCTCTCCCAGAGGGCGGCGTGCGTCCGCTCGGCCGCTGCAAGCGCGCCGTAGGTACGGCGCTGCTCGGCATCCGATTCGGACTGCGAGAGCGCGGCGTAGAGCGCGGCACTGTCCTGCTCGGCGCTCCAATGACGCAGCAACCGCCGCCTGTCCGCCTCGGCGGCGGCCGCCTGGTTCTCAGATGGAGCACGGCGTTTCACGGTCGAAGATCGCGTGGCTTTACAGGTACGGATACCCGGTTTGCCGGCGCCGCGCATCCGCATTGCTACGGATGGGGCGAAAAGCGGGGTGTGCTGGAATCGGTCCGAGGCCCGGACCCGTGAATCATCCGAGGGAATCCACGAGCAGGCGGCCGAGGAGCAGACCGATGCGTGTCCGAATCGTCGTCGCCGATCAGAGCGAAGCGCGCTTCTACGATGTGGAGCGCCACGATGGGGAGTTGAAGCTCGCGGGGCAGGTTTCCGATCCGTCGGCGCATCTTCACGACCGCGACCTCAAATCCGACCGTCCCGGCCGGAAGTTCGACCGCGCTCCGATCCAGGCGGGCCGGCGCGGCGCGACGGCGCACCACGGAGTCGGAAGCGACCGCAAGCCGCGCAAGCACGAGGCGGTGCTGTTCGCGCACCGAGTCGCCGAGGAGGTTGCATCGGCGCGCCGCGCCGACGGGTTCGATCGGCTCGTCCTCATGGCGCCACCAGCGTTCCTCGGCATGCTGCGCAAAGCGCTCCCCGCCGCGCTTCATCGAGCGATCGCCGCGGAGATCGCCAAGGATCTCGTGCACGAGCCCCCGGGCACGGTGCGCACCTACCTGCCGGCGGAGGCGTTCGGCGTCGCCATCGGCCCGTGGCCGCGATAGAGCTCGGCGATCGCCTCCGCGAAGCGAGACTGGAGCGCCGGCCGTTTCGGCTTGAGAGTCGGCGTGATGAGACCGGCATCGACCGTCCAGGGCTCGGTCGTGAGGTACACGGCGCGAGGCCTCGCGTACGCCGGAAAGCTGCGCACCGCCTCCGCTATTCGAGACAAAGCCCACTCGCGAGCGGCGGACGAGCGAAGACTCTCGGAATCCGCCGGGTCGAGACCGAGCTTGCGCGCCTGCTCTTCCCAGCGGGCTCGATTCAACACGCCGAGCGCCGCGATGTAGGGGCGCCCTTCGCCGACCACCATGACCTGGTCGAACGCGCCATCTCCCGCGATCGCCGTCTCGAGGTCGAGCGGCGCGATCTTCTCGCCCGTCGACGTGACGATGATGTCCTTGATCCGGCCTTTGATGAGAATCCGTCCCTCCACGATCGACGCTTGATCGCCCGTGTGCAGCCATCCCTCCGCGTCGATCGCCTCGGCGGTGTCTCGCGGACGCTGCCAGTAGCCGAGCATGACGCTCGGGCCGCGCACGAGCAGCTCATCGCGCTCTGCGATCCGCGCCTGCACTCCCGGCAGCGGTCGGCCGACGGACTCGGGATGATTGTCCGTGGGCGTGTTGCAAGCGACGACGGGCGCGCTCTCGGTGAGTCCATAGCCCTGCAGCAGCGGGACGCCGAGCGCCAGAAACGTTCGCGCCACCTCGGAGAGCATGGGTGCGCCGCCCGTGACGGCGGCGCGCAGGCGGCCGCCGAAGCGCGCGCGGACGCGTGCGCCGACCCAGCGATCGAGCGCGGGCTCGAGGCACCTCAAGAGTAGCGAGTCGGGAGAGAGCGAGGCCCGTGCGCGCTCGCCCCGTCCCTGCGCACCGCCGCTTCGGGCCCGCGCATCGCCGGTCTCGGGCCGGGCACTGCCTTGAGCCCGCGTATCATTGGCCTGGGCCCGCGCATCGCCGGCCTGAGCCCGCGCGAATCGAGCCCAGCCGGCGCGGACCGCGAGCGCAAGCAGCGCTCGGCCGGCGAAGCGGCGGTCCGTCGCTTCCTGGATCCCCGCATAGACCCGCTCGTAGATCCGCGGCACGGAGACGAGCACCGTCGGACGCACGGCGACGAGATCCTCCATGAGGCGCGGCACGGAGCGAGCGAACGCCACGCAGGCGCCTGCGGCAATCGGCAGATAGTAGCCCGCGGTACGCTCGAGCGTGTGAGACAGAGGTAGAAAGGACAGAAAGACGTCCGTTTCCCACACGGGAATGGCGGACAGGATGGAACGGACGTTGGAGACCACGTTGCGATGCGAGAGCATCACGCCTTTCGGGTGCCCCGTCGTTCCGGAGGTATAGACGATCGCCGCCAGTGCATCGGCGTCGACAGGAACGTCCTTCTCGCCGTCGCCTGACCGCGGAGCCGCCGCGAACCACTCCGTGAGCGACCGTGCGATTGTCCCTTCGCCGGCGCGCGCGCCGAGATGGATCACGCGCCGCAGCTGCGGAAGTCTCGCCCTGAAGGGCTCGAGCAGCTGCCAGCGCGCCGCCGAGCTCACGAAGAGGAGCGAGGCGCCGCAGTCCGCGAGCACGTAGGCGAGGCTCTCCGGATTGTCGATCACATGGAGGGGCACGGGGACGAGCCCGAGGGCGAGCGCCGCCTGATCCATGCAGACGTGCTCGACACTGTTTGACACCAGCACGGCGATGCGTGCTCCGGAGGGCAGCTGCTCGGCACCGAGCGCCCGTCGGTACTGCGCAACGCGCCCGCCGATCTCCGCCCACGAATAGCCGACCCAGCGGCCCGACGCAGCATCGAACTGGCGATACGCCTCGGCGGCCGGCGTCAGCGCAATACGCCTCTGCAAGACCTCCGGCAGGGTCCTCTCGCTCATTACACTGCGTTTGGCGGCTCGCAGTCCCGCGCAACTCGATGCGTCACCTCGGCGTCGCTCAACTGGCCGAACCGATCGCGATCGGCGCCGAGCCGCCTCAGTGCCACGAGGAGCAGCGGTCGGACCACGGGCCGGCGCAGGTTGCGCCCGCGCTTGTCGCGATGGCACGAGATTCGGGCGCCAGGGCGCGAGCCCGCGCCAGCTGCCATTGCTGGCGGCACACGGCCGCGGCGGTCTGATCGACCGCGGCGATGGCAAGAAGCGCCCATTCCCTCGGCGATCCGACGGCGTAGTACGACAGTGGCGACGCGCGGCGCGCGGACGGCTTGACTCGGTGCGTGAACATGAGCGGCTCCTCCATCGAGCGGTTCCGGATTCACACTTCGTAAGGCGATAGGCTCGCAGCTCCGCAGCGCTCGTGGCAGTCGCATCGTCCGCACCCGCATAGGGGATTGTCCCAGTACCGCTTCCCCAGCCCTCCCGGACTCGCTCG
>JASHSR010000517.1 GCA_030038645.1 Gammaproteobacteria bacterium | reverse complement strand
CGGCATCCGCGGGCGCAGCGACAGGCAGCTCGAGCACCCCACCTGGAACGAGACTCTGCCGGGGCAATTGCGGAGCGGGGCCGGCGGCCGCCGCGGCGGCGGGAAGAGCGAGCGCAACCCAGATCGCGAGCCGCATCTGGCGCTACTCGGGATCCTTGCGTGTGACCCGCGCGCGCACGCGCCCCCGGGCGAGCCGAGCCTCGATCTCCTCGTCGAGGCCGATCGAGCTCGAGTCGGTGAGCAACGCCCCATCCGAGGCCCGCGTCACGATCGCGAAGCCGCGCGTCAGCGTGGCGAGGGGACTCACCGCATGGAGCGCTCGCCGCGCAAGGCCGAGCCGATGCGCGGCCTGCGCCATGCGCTCCGCGAGCGCGCGGTCGAGCCGAGCCTCGAGCGCCGCATGGCGCAGGCGGTACTCGCGCACGCGATGCTCCGGCGAGAGGCGTACGAGCCGCGCGAACGCCTCGCTCACTCGGTGGCGATCCCGGTGCAGGCCGCCGCGCATCGCGCCGGCGAGCCGCTGCTCGAGGTCGTCGAGCCGCTGAGCCTGCTGCAGGAGGCGCGCGCCGGGATGCGCGAGCTTCAACCGCGCGGCGAGGTGCGCAAGGCGGGTCTCGAGCGCGCGCAGCTCCCGCCGGGAAGCGACCCTCAGGCGCTCGGCGGTTTTCGCCAGAGCTTGCAGGACGGCGTGCCGGTCGGGCGTGACGAGCTCGGCGGCGCCCGAGGGCGTGGGTGCCCGCGCATCCGCGACCCAGTCCGCGATGGTGAAGTCGATCTCGTGTCCGATACCCGCGACGACCGGGATCGTGCAGGCCTGAACGGCTCGCGCCACACGCTCGTCGTTGAAAGCCCAGAGGTCCTCGAGCGAGCCGCCGCCACGGGCGAGGATCAGCACGTCGCATTCGGCTCGAGCCGACGCGAGCGCGAGCGCATCGACGATCGCAGGCGCCGCGGCCGCCCCTTGCACGAGGGTCGGATAGATGAGCACCGCCGCCGGAGGAAATCTCCGGCGCAGGATGTGCAGAATGTCGCGCACCGCGGCTCCGGTCGGAGACGTGACGACGCCGATGCGCGCCGGGAACCGCGGGAGGCTGCGCTTTCTCTCCGCCGCGAAGAGCCCCTCGGCGGCGAGCTTGGCCTTCAGCCGCTCGAACTCCCGCTTGAGGGCGCCGATGCCGGCCTCCTCGAGATGCTCGACGATGAGCTGATAGTCCCCGCGCGGCTCGTAGAGGCTGACTCGCGCCCGCGCGAGCACGTGCTGGCCGGCGCGGGGGGTGAAGCCGACGTTGATATTGCGCTGGCGGAACATGGCGCAGCGCACCTGCGCGTCCCGGTCCTTGAGCGAGAAGTACCAGTGGCCGGAGGCCGGCTGCGCGAGGTTCGTGAGCTCCCCCTCGATCCAGACGACGGCGAGGCTGCGCTCGAGCAGCGTGCGGACCTCGCGGTTGAGCTGCGAGACCGTGTAGACGACGCGCTCGGTATGCGCGCCTGCTCGGGACGGCTGAAGCATGGGAGGACTTGACGCTAGTTTACCAACGAGCCGTTACCGGGTAAAATGGGTCATTTTAGGCACCGGGAGCGTTAGCCCGGTGAGCCCGACCCCGGTGAGCTCCGACGAGCCATGCGCATTCTGCAAGAGGCCCTGACTTTCGACGACGTCCTCTTGGTTCCGGCGTACTCGGAAGTCCTCCCGCGCGAGGTCGACCTCTCCACCCAGCTCACGCGGCGCATCCGCCTCAATCTACCCCTCGTCGCCGCCGCCATGGACACGGTGACGGAGGCGAGGCTTGCGATCACCATCGCGCAAGAAGGCGGCATCGGCATCGTCCACAAGAGCATGTCGATCGAGGCGCAGGCGCGGGAGGTCGGCCGCGTCAAGAAGTTCGAGAGTGGAGTCATCAAGGACCCCATCACGGTCTCGCCCGACACGACCATCCGCCAGGTGCTCGAGCTCACGCGCTCCCGCGGCATCTCCGGCGTGCCGGTCGTCATCGGCAAGCAAGTCGTCGGCATCGTCACGCACCGGGACATGCGCTTCGAGGAGAAGCTCGATGCGCCCGTCTCCACCGTGATGACCCCGAAGGACCGCCTGATCACGGTGCGCGAGAACGCGCCGAAGCAGGAAGTGCTCGCGCTGCTGCATCGTCATCGCATCGAGAAGGTGCTGGTCGTCAACGGCGATCACGAGCTGAAGGGCATGATCACCGTCAAGGACTTCCAGAAGGCCACCGAATTCCCGCGCGCCTGCAAGGACGAGGGCGGAAGGCTGCGAGTCGGCGCGGCGGTCGGCACGAGCCCCGACACGCTCGATCGGGTGGCGGCCCTGCGGGAAGCGGGAGCGGACGTGGTGGTCGTCGACACCTCGCACGGCCATTCGCGCGGCGTCATCGAGATGGTCGCGCGCATCAAGAAGCGCTGGCCGGATGCGCAGGTCATCGCCGGCAACATCGTGACGCCCGAGGCGGCGCGCGCGCTCGTCGAGGAAGGAGCGGACGGCGTGAAGGTCGGCATCGGCCCGGGCTCCATCTGCACCACGCGCATCGTCGCCGGCGTCGGCGTGCCGCAGATCAGCGCGGTCGCGAACGTGACGGAAGCCCTGAAGGGCACCGGCGTGCCTGTGATCGCGGACGGAGGCATCCGCTTCTCCGGGGACGTGGCCAAGGCCATCGCGGCCGGCGCGCACGCCGTGATGATCGGCAGCCTCTTCGCGGGCACCGAGGAGTCGCCCGGCGAGGTGGAGCTCTACCAGGGCGCCTCGTACAAGTCCTACCGCGGGATGGGCTCCCTCGGGGCGATGGCCGATCGCTACGGCTCGGCCGACCGTTATTTCCAGGACACGACGACCGAGCTCGAGAAGCTCGTGCCCGAGGGCGTCGAGGGCCGCGTGCCCTACAAGGGCAGCGTCGTCGCGATCCTGCAGCAGCTCTCGGGCGGCCTGCGCGCCGCCATGGGCTACACCGGCAGCCAGGACATCGAGGCGATGCGGACCCGTCCCACCTTCGTGCGCATCACCAACGCGGGCGTGCGTGAGAGCCACGTCCACGACGTGACCATCACCAAAGAGGCGCCGAACTACAGGGTCTCCTGAGCGCCATGGCGCATCCGGCATCTCCGGCGGATCCTCACGCGCCAGCGCATCCGGCCGATGCGCTCATGCGGACGAGCTCGGGCGGCTCCTCCGCTCCCGCTCGTCCCGACATCCACGCCCATCGCATCCTGATCCTCGACTTCGGCGCTCAGTACACGCAGCTCATCGCCCGCCGCGTCCGCGAGTGCGGGGTCTACTGCGAGATTCATCCCTGGGACATGAGCGACGCCGCGGTTCGGGCCTTCGCGCCGCGCGGGATCATTCTCTCCGGCGGCCCGGAATCGGTGACCGACGCGCAGCCGCCGCGGGCGCCGGACTCGGTCTTCACGCTCGGCGTGCCCGTGCTCGGCATCTGCTACGGCATGCAGACCATGGCGCAGCAGCTCGGCGGCCGCGTGGCGTCCGCGTCCGCGCGCGAGTTCGGCTACGCGGAGGTGACGGCGGTAGGGACCTGCGCGCTCTTCGAGCACATCGAGGACCGCCGCGACGCCGCGGGGCGAGCGGTGCTCGATGTGTGGATGAGCCACGGCGATCGCGTCGAGGCGCTGCCGCCGGGATTCAGCGCGGCGGCATCGACGCCGCACGCTCCGCTT
>JASHSR010000049.1 GCA_030038645.1 Gammaproteobacteria bacterium | reverse complement strand
CTCACCGTGCTCGGCGAGTGGGTCTTCGAGTAGGACGGCGCGACCGTCAGCGTCGGGAAGTAGCTCGCGCGCGCCTCGCGCACCTCGGCGCGGGCCGCCATGAAGCTCTGGAAGGCCTGCGCGATGTTCTGATTGCCGATGTCGAGCTCGCTCTCGAGCGCATCGAGCTCGGGGTCGCGGAAGATCTCCCACCACTTACCCTTGAGCGCCATGTCCTGCGGGCGCGCGGGCCGCCAAGTGCCGGCGGGCGCCGCGCGGTAGACGGCGGCGGACGCCTCCTTGAACGCGTCCGGCGTCTCGACGGACGGCCTCACGTACCTCGGGCCAATGCACCCGCCGAGCGAGGCCAGCGCGATCACGCCCGCGCAGCCGATCAGGCCGGTCGCGGCCCGCCTCGCGGGAATGGAGCTCGCATTCATGTCGCCGTCCTCCTCGATGATTCGCTAGCCGGGCGCCCCGCTCGGCGCCGGCGCCACCGCGCCACCTCGTCCCTGCAGCTTCAGCCGCAGAGTGTCCATCAGCAGATAGATCACCGGCGTGCTGTACAGCGTCAGCGCTTGGCTGACGATGAGGCCCCCGATGATCGAGATCCCAAGCGGCCGGCGCAGCTCCGAGCCCATGCCGCCGCCCACGGCGAGCGGCACGGCGCCGAACAGCGCCGCCATCGTGGTCATCATGATGGGGCGGAAGCGCAGCATCGAGGCCTCGAAGATCGAGTCTCTCGTGCTCTTGCCCTCGTTGCGCTCCGCGGCGAGCGCGAAGTCGATCATCATGATCGCGTTCTTCTTGACGATGCCGATGAGCAGGATGACGCCGATGATCGACATCACGTCGAGCTCGAGCCCGGTGAGCCACAGCGCGACGATGGCTCCGACGCTCGCCGGAGGAAGGGTCGAGAGAATGGTGATGGGATGGACGAGGCTCTCGTAGAGCATGCCGAGCACGATGTACACCGCGATGATCGCGGTGAGGATGAGGTACGGCTCGGTGGTGAGGGACTGCTCGAAGGCCTCGAGCGTCCCGGAGAACTCGCCGTGGATCGACTGCGGCATGCCGAGCCGCTGCTCGGCGGCCTCGATCTCTCGCGTCGCCTGGCCGAGCGAGACGCGCGGCATGAGATTGAACGACACCGTGGCGGAGGGGAAGAGTCCCGTGTGGTTCACGACGAGCGGCGCCGTCGAGGGAGCGTACCGGGCGACCGCTCGCAGCGGAATTGCGCCCGAGCCCGGGGCCGACCCCGGGATCAGGTAGATGTCGTCGAGCCCCTGCGGCGACTGCCAGTACTGCGGCGCGACCTCCAGCACGACGTAGTACTGGTTGAGCGGCGTGTAGATCGTGGAGACCTCCGACTGGCCGAAGGCGTGGTAGAGCGTGTCGTCGATCATCTGCGGCGTCACGCCGAGCCGCGCCGCCGTCGCCCGATCGTACGTGAGCAGCGTCTCGAGGCCGTGATTCTCCTGATCGGTGTTCACGTCGACGAAGCCCGGCGCCTTGCGCAAGGCCGCGAGCAGATCCGGCCCGTACTTCTGCAGCGCCGCCGTGCTCTCCGCCTGCAGGGTGTACTGATACTCGGCGTTCGCCTGCCGGCCGCCGATGCGGATGTCCTGCACCGCCTGCAGGAACGTCGTCGCTCCCGGCACGTGCGCGAGCTTCGGCCGCAGCCGGTCGATCACGGCCTCCGCGCTCACCTTGCGCTCATCGAGCGGCTTCAGCGCGATGAACTCCGAGCCGGTGTTCGTCGCGCCTTGTCCTCCGGTGAACCCCATGACGTTCTCGACGGCCGGATCGGCCTTGATGATCTCGACCGACTGCTCGAGCGCGCGGCGCATGGCGTAGAAGGAGATGTCCTCCGATCCCTCGAGGCCGCCCCGTATGGCGCCCGTGTCCTGCTGCGGAAAGAATCCCTTCGGGATCGCATCGATCAGCAGCACGTTCGAGGCGAGCGTCGCGAAGAACACACCGAGGATCAGCATCGGGTGATCGAGGGCCCAGGTGAGGCTGCGCCGGTAGCCGCCGAGCACGCGGTTGAACAGCCGCTCGCTCGCGAGATAGATCCTGCCGTGGCGCGCCTCGCTCCGCGGCGCGAGGACCCGCGAGCACATCATCGGAGTCGCCGTCAGCGAGACGACCATGGAGACCACGATGGCGCTCGACAGCGTGAGCGCGAACTCACGGAACAGGCGCCCGATGATGCCGCCCATCAGAAGAATGGGGATGAAGACGGCGACGAGCGAGACGCTGATCGAGAGCACGGTGAACCCGATCTCCTGAGCGCCCTTGAGGGCGGCCTGCATGGGAGCGAGCCCCGCCTCGACGTGCCGCGAGATGTTCTCCATCACGACGATGGCGTCGTCCACCACGAAGCCGCTCGCGATCGCGAGCGCCATGAGCGAGAGGTTGTCGAGGGTGAAGCCGAGCAGGTACATGATCGCGCAGGTCCCGATGAGGGAGACCGGCACGGCCACCGCCGGGATGAGCGTCACCCGAAGGTTGCGCAGGAACAGGAAGACGACGCCGATCACGAGCAGGACGGCGATGAGCAGCGTTCGCTCGATGTCGGAGACGGAGGCGCGGATGGTGAGCGTGCGGTCGAGGATCGTGACCAGGTGCTCCCCGCGGGGAATCGTCGCCTCGAGGGACGGCATCGCCGCCTTCACCGCGTCCACGGTCGAGATGATGTTGGCGCCCGGCTCGCGGAAGATCAGCATGTCCACCGACGGCTTGCCGTTGAGGAACCCGGCCTGCCGCACCGTCTGCTGCGAGTCGATCACCTCCGCAACGTCCGAGAGGTGCACCGCGCCCCCGTGGGAGTAGCCGACGACGAGCGGCTCGTAGTCGGCCGCGCTCGTGATCTGATCGTTCGCGACGATGTCCGAGGTCACCTTGCCGTTCGAGAGCTGCCCCTTGGCGAGATTCGCGTTCTGGCCCGCCACGAGCTGCACGACGGACGGCAGGCTGATTCCGTAGCTCGCGAGCTGATTGGGATTGAGCTCGATGCGCACGGCCGGGAGGGAGGCTCCGACGACCAGCACCTCCCCGACGCCCGGAACCTGCGAGATGCGCTGCTCGAGCACGGTCGACGCCTCGTCGTAGAGCTGGGGAACGTCGTAGATGCTCGACTGCAAGCCGAGCACGAGGATCGGAGAGTCGGCCGGATTCACCTTGCGGTACGTCGGATTCGCCGGCAGGTTGGACGGTAGATACGTGCGGGCCGCGTTGATGCCCGCCTCCACGTCCCGCGCCGCCCCGTCGATATCGCGGCTCAGCGCGAACTGCAGCGTGATGCTGGTGCTGCCGAGCGAGCTCGTGGACGTCATTTCCGTGAGACCCGCGATGTGGCCGAACTCCCGCTCGAGAGGCGTCGCGATGGACGACGCCATGATGTCCGGGCTCGCCCCGGGGAGCGAGGCCGAGACGCTGATCGTCGGGAAGTCCACCTGCGGCAGCGGCGCGACCGGCAGCACGGTGAACGCCGTCGCGCCGGCGAGCGCGACGGCCACCGTGAGCAAGGTGGTCGCGACGGGACGCTCGATGAAGATCCGCGACGGATTCATGCGAGCCAGCCCTCGGGGCGAGGCGCCGCGCCGCCTCGGCGCCGCCGCAGGAATCGCGTGGCGAGCTCGTCGAAGAAGATGTAGATGACGGGGGTCGTGTACAGGGTCAGCAGCTGACTCACCAGCAACCCGCCGACCATGGCGACGCCGAGCGGCCGGCGCAGCTCCGAGCCGATCCCGGATCCGAACGCGAGCGGCACCCCGCTCAGCAGCGCTGCGAGCGTCGTCATGAGGATCGGACGGAATCGCAGCAGGGCAGCCTGATAGATGGCCTCCGCGGCCGGCCGGCGCTCCATCCGCTCCGCCTCGAGCGCGAAGTCGACCATCATGATGCCGTTCTTCTGCACTATTCCGATGAGCAGGATGATCCCGATGATGCCGACGATGTCGAGCTCCAAGTGAAAGAGCAGGAGCGCGAGCAGCGCGCCGAGCCCCGCGGAGGGCAGGGTCGAGAGAATCGTGAGCGGATGGATGAAGCTCTCGTAGAGCACGCCGAGGACGATGTAGACCGTCACCAGCGCGGCGAGAACCAGCAGCGCCTCGTTCGCCTGCGAGCTCTCATAGGCGGCCGCCGTTCCCTGGTAGTCGGAGATCACGCTCGCCGGCAATCGCAAGCTTGCGATGACCTTGTCGATCGCATCGACCGCCTGCCCGAGGGAGTAGCCCGGCGCCAGATTGAACGACACCGTCACCGACGGAAACTGGCCCTGGCGGTTGACGGCGAGCGCCTCGCTCCGTGTGCGAATGTGCGTGAAGGCGCTGAGCGGAACGGGCGTCTGGACGAAGGCGGCGCTCGCGGATCCCGCCGACGACCCGCCCGATGCGGCTCCCCCGCCGGACGCCGCCGTCGACGGCGCGCCCAAGCCCGGCGAGACGCCGCTCGATGAGCCCGCGCCCCCCAGCGCGGCGCCGGCCGAGACGACGGATGACGGCGAGAGCGCGGAAGTCGAGTTGAGGCTCGCCGCTCCCGGCGCGCGCAGCGCCGCGGCGAGCGCCGAGGTCGCGGATGGCGATGCGGAAAGGCCGCTCCTCGAGGCAGGCGTCAGCAGCTCGTTCCCCGTCGCGGCCACGGCGCCCGAGCCCGCTCCGGAGGACGAGCCGGCGGTGTTCGATGCCGGCGCCTGCGAGGAGCCGCTCGAGGAAGACTGGATGTAGATGTCGCTCAGGTCCCGCGGGCCGACCTGGAACCGCGGGTCGGCCTCGAGGATGACGTGGTACTGATTCACCTGGGTGTAGAGCGTGTTGATCTGCCGCTGGCCGAAGGCGTCGTAAAGCGTGTTGTCGATCGCCTCCGGCGTGATGCCGAAGCGCGAGGCCGTCGCCCGGTCGATCACGAGCTCAGTCTCGAGGCCGTCGAGCTGCTGGTCGGTCACCACGTCCGCGAGCTGCGGCAGCCGCTCGAGCCGCGCGACCACCTCGTGCGCCACCGAGTCGAGCTCGTCCTGGTTCGGGTCCTCGATCGTGTACTGGTACTGCGTGCGGCTCACGCGGTCATCGACCGTGAGGTCCTGTACCGGCTGCATGTAGAGCGTGATGCCGCCGACCTGCGCGAGCTTCGGCTCGAGCCGGTTGATGACTTGCATCGCCGACACGCCGCGCTCGGCGAGCGGCTTGAGAGTGATCTCGATGCGCCCGCTGTTGAGCGTGGTGTTGGTGCCGTCGGCGCCGATGAACGAGGACACGCTCTGCACCGCCGGATCGGCGAGCACCACTCGGGCGAGCGCGCGCTGCCTCTGCGCCATCGCATCGAAGGAGGTGGAGCCCGGAGCCTGCGAGATGCCTTGGATGATCCCGGTGTCCTGGACCGGAAAGAACCCCTTCGGAATGACGAAGTAGAGCAGGCCGGTCAGCACGACGATCATGGTCGCGGCGAGGAAGGTCGCCCGCTGATGGCGCAGCACGACCTGCAGCGTCCGTCCGTAGAACGCGATGACCTGATCGAGAATGCGCTGGGAGGCGCGGTGGAAGCGGCTTTGCCGCTCCGCCGGCGTGCGCCGCAGCAGGCGGGCGGCCATCATCGGCGTCAGGGTGAGAGAGACGAGCGCCGAGATCAGGATCGTGACGGCGAGCGTCACG
>JASHSR010000516.1 GCA_030038645.1 Gammaproteobacteria bacterium | reverse complement strand
GCGCGAGCGTCTCCGTTGAAGGGCCTCGCCGCGGCCCCGAGGCGGGCGGCGCCGCCGGCGAGCGCGCCCGTCCGGGCATTCGAGCGCTCAGCGACGCCGGCGCGACCGGCCGCATGGTTGTTGAAGGACCTCGCTCCCGCATTCCCGCCCGCGCGAAACGCGCCGCGCGCGCCGGCGCCTCGATAGAAGTTGCTCCGGTTGAAGAACGTGACGCTGCGGGAGGAGTACCGGCCATGATTGAAGAGCATATAGTGCCGGCGCCAGTTGAAGCCCCAGTGAGGCCAGCCCCACGCGAAGCTCGCGAAGAAGCCGATCGGGATGCCCACTCCGAACGAGAGGTACGGGCCGGCGAACCAGATCCCCGGATACGCATACCACTCCGGCCAGGCGAGGATGGGCGCGCCGTAGACGGACCACGGATCGTACGCGGGAACGTAGACGACGTCGGGGCTCGCAGGCTCGACCTCGATATCCGAGCCTTCGGTGGTGACGACCTGCTGCGGCGTGCTTTGCAGATTGCCGGCCGCCTGCGCGCGCTGGCGCATCACCTGCACCGCGGCCATCACGTCCTGCGGCTGGTTGTAATAGGCATCGCCGAGCGAGGAGGTCCAGGAGAGATTGCGGTCCATGTTTCCGAGCACGGGCGGGAATGCGGTAAGCGCCTTGACGCTCGCGTCCCAGGGCTGCTGGTTCACCGCCTGGGCGAGCGCCTCGCCCGTCAGCCCCGGATTCGCCTGCAGCCATCGGTCGGCCTCGACGACCTGCTCGGGAAAGGTGGCCGCCGCGAGAATCTCCGCGACGAGCGAGTCCGGGTACAGCGCAATCGGGGCGACCAGCTGATCGAGCTGCTCGGGGGACTGCGGCGTGTAGGTCGGCATCGGGGGCGCCTCGGCCGGCGGCGCCTCCGGCGCGGGCGCTTCCGCGGGGGGAGGCTCGGGTGGCGGAGGGGCTTGCGCGAGGAGGCTTCGAGGGCCGGCCACGAGCAGCAGGGCCACCGAGAGCACTCCGCCCCAAAGTCGCATGCCCGACCGCAGTCCGCCGAATCCCGCCTGCTCGAAGGTGTACATGATCTCGAAGCTCCTCTCCCCTCAACGCTCGAGCCCCCGAATGGGTTCTCGACGATGCGCCGGAGGGCGGCACGCCACGGACCCGGCATTATCCGTCCGAACGCGGCCGGGCACCAAATCCGTCCGAAGGCGGCCGGACACCCCACACCCGTTTTGCGCGCGCTCCCGATCGCTTAAAGTGGCCGGGTCATCGGCCCCTGCGCCGATCAGAGGATCCCGTCATGAAGCTCGGCGTTGCGATGCTCTCGGTTGGCGTCACGGTGTGCGCGCTCGCGGCCCCCGCCGCGCACGCCATGGACCTTCAGCTCAAGGGCAAGACGGCACTGGTCACCGGCAGCACGCAGGGCATCGGCTACGCGACCGCCGAGGCGCTGCTGCGCGAGGGCGCGGAGGTCATCATCAACGCCCGCACGCAAGCCGCAGTGGACGGTGCCGCCGCGTCTCTGAAGGTCGCGACGGGCCGTGCGCCTCTCGAGTTCGCGGGCGATATGAGCAAGGCGCAGGACATCGCGCGCCTGGTGAAGGCCTTCCCGCGCGTTGACATCCTCGTGAACAACGTCGGCCGATTCATCCCGAAGCCGTTCGAGAAGACGACGGACCAGGACTGGTACGACACGTTCGATCTCAACGTCATGTCGGGAGTGCGCCTCTCCCGCGCCTACCTGCCCGGCATGCGGGCGCGCAACTGGGGCCGGATCATCTTCATCTCGAGCGAGAGCGCGCTGCAAATCCCGGTCGAGAGCATCCAGTACGGCATGAGCAAGGCGGCGGAGATCGCCGTCGCGCGCGGCCTCGCGGAGAGCGTGGCTCGAACGGGAATCACGGTGAACAGCATCCTGCCGGGCCCCACCCAGGACCCGAAGCTCACCGCGGAGCTCATCAAGCGATTCGGCGCCCAGCGCGTCGAGCAGATGACGGAGAGCTTCTTCAAGACGCGGCGCCCGACCTCGCTCATTCAACGATTCGAGCGCCCGCAGGAGATCGCCTCCCTGGTCGTCTACATCGCGAGTCCACTGTCGTCGGGCACGACGGGAGCCGCCCTTCGCGTGGACGGCGGCGTCGTCAAGAGCGCGTTCTGAGCCCGTCGCAGCCCGGCGCCGGAGCGCCGCTCGAGCGCTTACGGCGCCGGGTCGCAGCTTACTGCTGGTCCGGCGGCGGAGCGGCAGGCCGCCTGCGCGGCAGCTTCGCCATCGCATCCTTGCAACCCTGGCTCAGCTTGTCGGAATTCTGGCGCAGGCACGCAAACACCTCGCGGCCTTGCTTGTCGGCGCAGTATTGCTTGGTATCCGAGTCGCACGCCTGTCTCACGGCCTGAATGGCGGCGCGGAAGTTTCCGGGCGGCGCCTGGTCCTGAGCGAGCGCGGCGGTGCCGGCCAGCAGCGAGACGCAGAGCGCAGCGGACGCAAGAGAATGGAGCTTCATCTTTGTTTCCCCCTGTGGAGAGTCTGCCGAGATTCAGAGACCTCTAGCGAAGCGGTGGGCTCGAGCAGGCGGGCCTGCGAGGCGAATCGCGCCGCTCGCGTCTGCATTGTAGCGATCCCCGGAGAGGCCGACATGAAGTATTCGAGAGCGTCCCTGCAATCCGTGCTGCGGGGCGCGCGGCAGGAACCCGGAGGCGAGCGCGGAGTTTTTCAACAGGTCGGAATCGGAACGCCGGACATGTTCTGAAACGATTTGCAACGATTCTCGTGGCGGCCGCGCTCACGGGGCTCGTGGGCGCGAGCGCGCCTCGCGCAGCGGCCGGCGAGCGCACCGCGATGCCACCACCGAGGGCTACTTCGCGCGAGCCGGCCGGTCAGCCCAATTTGGGACGCTCGCGCAAAGGAGGCATGACCACCAGGCAAGCGCTGATCCGGCCCGGGGAACACGCACGTTAAATCACGGTCGAATCGTCATCGCCGACGGCGAAGGGAGGTGGCGGTGCGCGTGGCTCGTGCTACGGCTGAGACGCAGTTACCGGTGTCGGCGGAACGCCTTTGGTGTAATGGCTCGACACCTTCGAGCGCGCCTCGGTCGGCTCGAGCACAACCATTCGAACAGATAGGCAAGTCGCGGCAGCGGTTGACGCGGCCTGCCGGAACGTGCGCGTTGCAAGCTCGCGCGTCGCGGGATGTGCGGGCGATGGCGCATCGACCGTATTTGATGGCACTTGTGAGAGGACCTAAGACAAATGAAGCGGGCTAATACATTCATTGCGGCGGCCGTGGGATGCGCGGCTTTCCTGGCCGGCGTCGCCTTTGCCGACAGCAACGGCGCGCCTCCGGCGAGCGACGCTCAGATCACTCAGCGCGTCATGGGCAAGCTGGCGGTGGACGATCCTCAGGTCGCGAGGATGATCCAGGTGACGACCAAGGATGGCGTCGTGACGCTGAGCGGATTGACTTTCAACGGTGAGGACGAGGCCAAGGTCCTGAGAGACGCGCGCAGCGTCGAGGGCGTGGTCAAAGTCGAGAACCGCCTGTCGATCCAGAACTGAGCGAGTCGCGTCGCCGATCGGTCTCGATCGCTCGGCGGCGCTTCTCCCGCCGCGCGGCCTCCGCGCGCCTCATTCCGCGGCTCGAGCGTCCCGGAAGGGGAGTATCTTTGCCCCCCATGGGGGGAACGGATAGTTCGCACCGCTCGACCGGACGCTGGGCGCGGCGCGCACCCATCCGCATCCTGCTCGCGTGCGCGGCGGCTCTCGCCATCGCAGAAGGCGCCGGAGCGGCGAGTGCTGCAGCGACTGCGGCTGCCCCGGCTGCCGCCGCAACGGCCGGCGCCGCGGCGCCAGGGAGCGCAACCGCTGCGGCGTCCCTCATTCATCCCGCGCTCTGGCCGGAAGTCACTCCCGGCATCCGTCTCGATCCCAAGGTCGAGCAGCGCGTGGACCGCCTGCTCGCGACGATGACGTGGGAGGAGAAGGTCGGCCAGCTGGTCCAGGCGGACATCGGCAGCATCACACCCGATGACCTGCGCCGGTACAAGCTCGGCTCGATCCTCGCCGGCGGCAGCAGCGCGCCGGGCGGCAACGTGCGCTCACCGGCTGCGAGCTGGCTCGCGCTCGCGGAGGCCTACTACCGAGCCTCGATGGCGGGCGCCTCGCCGCTGCATCCCGCGATCCCCATCCTCTTTGGCATCGACGCCGTCCACGGCGACGGACACATCCCCGGCGCGACTATTTTCCCGCACAACATCGGTCTCGGCGCGGCCCACGATCCTCGGCTCGTCGAGCAGATCGGCCGCGCGACCGCCGAGGAAGTGGCGGTCACCGGACTCGACTGGACCTTCGCGCCGACGGTCGCCGTCGTGCGCGATACGCGCTGGGGCCGCACCTACGAGAGCTACTCCGAGGATCCGGCGCTGGTCGCGGAATACGCGCGCGCGATGGTCTCGGGGCTTCAGGGCCGGGTCGGCACTCCGGCGTTCATGGGCGCGGGCCACATCATCGCGACCGCGAAGCACTTCCTGGGCGACGGCGGCACCTTCGAGGGCCGCAACGCGGGCGACAATCGATCGGACGAGCGTACGTTGCGGGACGTGCACGGTGCCGGCTACCGCACCGCCATCGAGGCCGGCGTGCTCACCGTGATGGCCTCGTACAGCAGCTGGCACGGCATCAAGATGCACGCCAACCACGCGCTGCTCACCGATGTGCTGAAGGGCCGATGGCACTTCCCCGGCTTCGTGGTCAGCGATTGGGACGCTCAGGCACAGATTCCCGGCTGCACCAAGTTCGACTGCCCGCAGGAGCTGCTCGCGGGCGTTGACCTGTACATGGCGGCGGACAGCTGGCGGCAGCTGTATGCGAATCTGCTCCGCGAGGTACAGTCGGGTCGGATCCCGCAACGGCGCCTCGACGACGCCGTGCGCCGGATTCTGCGAGTGAAGATCCTCGCCGGCCTGCTCGATGAGCCCGATCCCCGCGAGCGCCCCGACGCCGGGCAGTACTGGCGGCTCGGCAGCCCCGAGCACCGCGCCATCGCGCGCCGAGCGGTGCGCGAGTCGCTCGTGCTGCTCAAGAACAACGGCCGGCTCCTGCCGCTCGCTCCGCGCGAGCGCGTCCTCGTCGCCGGTGCGGGCGCGAACGACATCGGCATGCAGTGCGGCGGCTGGACGGTCGACTGGCAGGGCGCTCACAACACCAACGCCGACTTTCGCGGCGGGACATCGATCTTCGCAGGCATCCGGGCTGCGGTGGTCGCTGCGGGCGGCACGGCAGTCTTGAGTCCCGACGGCCATTTCACCGAGCGGCCCGACGTAGCGATCGTCGTGTTCGGCGAGCGGCCCTACGCCGAGGGCTTCGGCGACCGCAGCACGCTCGACTTCTCCGCGCAGAATCCCGCGCCGCTGCAGCTGCTGCGCCGGCTGCGCGCCGCGGGCGTTCCCGTGGTGAGCGTGTTCCTCTCCGGGCGGCCGATGTGGGTCAATCCGGAGCTCAACGCCTCGAGCGCCTTCATCGCGGCGTGGCTGCCCGGCAGCGAGGGCGAAGGCATCGCCGATCTATTGTTCGGGCGGTCCGGCGGCGCGGCGCGCTACGACTTCACGGGCCGCCTGAGCTTCTCCTGGCCGGCCACGGCGCTGCCGGTCACCTTCACCGCCTCCGGCAAAGTGAGCGGCGCGCTCTTCCCACGCGGCTTCGGGCTTTCGCTCGGCGAGCGGCGCGAGCTACCGCAGCTCTCCGAGGACCCGCACGTCGCAGCGGCCCTGCTCGCGCGTGACAGGCGCCGCGCGCGCCTCCCAGGACCCTGACCGGCGCGAACCCCTCAGCCCCGTCGCGCGCCACTCATCCAAAGCCGCGCCTCGCCCACAGCCGCGCCTCTCCACAGCCGGGCCTCTCGTCCACTGCGCGCGCCTCTCACCCACTTCGCGGCTCCTCAACCGCTGCGCGAGCGCTTCAACTGCGAAGTGAGCGCGACGCCCGCGGTCCAGCGGGAATGAATCCTGCGAAGCTCGTGGCGCCCTGCGTTCTCTCGCGGCCACATATCCGGCGGATGCTGCGATGAGCGGCGCGAGTCGCTTCGAGCGGCATCCAGTTACGATCGACGAGAAGGAACAGCCCGATGTTGATAGGAAGCAACAGTTGGATGAGCGGCGCTCCCTCGAGCGAGGGCCCGGCTGCAAGCAAGGGCCGCTGCGCCCCGGGCGCGGCGCTGCTCGCGCTCTCGGCCCTGCTCTTCGTGGCGGCTGCGCCGGCGCTCGCGCAGCAGACTCAGCAGTATCCGAACGGTCAGGTCTATCAGCCCTTGCGGTGGGACATCGAAGGCGGCTACAGCATCACGCAGGGGGCGGCCTCGCAGTATCTCGACAACGGTTGGACGGTCGGCGGCGGCGTCGACTGGTTTCCGAGCCCGCAATCCCCGCTCGGGCTGCGCCTCGATCTCAATTACAGCCAGTTCGACGCCACCCATCAGCTGCTCTACCAGAGCTCGCTGCAGGCGGGCACGCAGATCAATCATGGCATCGGCCGAATTTGGGGCGGAGACGTCGATGCCGTGTTCGACGTGCCCGTCGGGCCGCGCGCGCACGGCTATCTGCTCGGCGGCGTCGGGATGTACCAGCGTCAGATCGAGCTCACCCAGAGGCTGCTCGGCGGCGGCTACTTCTGCGAGCCCTGGTGGGGAGTCTGCGGGCCGGGGTTCCTGCCCTACAACTCCATCGTCTCCCGAACGACGACCGCAACGCACTTCGCCTGGAACGCCGGCGCCGGAGTGGAGTTTCCCCTGAGCCCCGTCACCTCACTCTTCATCGAGGCGCGGTTCATGCGCATCAATCCCGCGGACCAGCGCACCGAGCTCGTGCCCATCACCGTGGGACTGCGCTTCTGAAAGGAGCGATGCCGCGGTCGCGAGCGGTCGCGAGCGTGGGCGGGCTGGTCCGGCCGCCGCGCTTGCGCCTACACTCGAGGCATGAAGCCGATTCTCGGCAGTCCTCCGGCGCGCCTGGCCGCCGGCCTCGCCGCGCTGCCGATCCTCGGGCTCGCGGCGTCGCCGGCTCTGGGGCAGCATCCCTCCTCCGGATCCGCGCGCGGCCCCACGCGGATCGAAGGCACGATCTCGGTCACGATCAGCGCCACCCGTCTCAAGCACTGGGGCGTCTCCGGCGCGGACGCCGCATTCGTGCCCGACGGCGATGGGAGCGCCTATGCCGAGCGCATCCGCTCGGCCTCGAGCGCGCGAGCGCTTTGCGATGCATTGAGCGCCGCGGACGGCCGGGACCGCCGCATTGCGAACGCCTCCGTCGTCGGCGATGCGAGCCTCGAGCATCGCTCGGGCGATGAGGAGCTGATGCGCTTCGTCGTCATCCTGCCGAATCCCGAGCCGGCGACGGCGGGCACGCTTTACATCTGCTCGCAGCCGGTGTTCGCCATGATGAGCAGAGGCGCCTACCCGAGCGAGAGCTTCTATCAGGTCGGCGAGGAGACGAGCTTGTGGTGGAGACGCTATCGATTGGCGCTTCGCCCCGGCGAGACGGTCTCCGTGCATTTGACGGCAAGCATCGACGCGTCCGAATGGTGAGTCGACGCCGATGCGCTCGCTGGTGAGCTGCCCCTGATGCGAGACCGCCGAAGCGTCCGGCGCCGCCGAGCCGCCTGGCGGTCAGCTCGGCCGCGCCGGCTCATTCCTTGGATTTGAGGCTCGCGTCGTTGGCCTCGATGAAAGCCTTGATCTCATCGGCCATGGCGAGAAGCCGCAGCCACTGCTCCTTGTAGAGGGTCACGGGGAAGCGGCCCATGCCGTAGACGGACAGAGCGCCCTTCTCGCTCACCTTCATGGCGAGCTTGCCGCGCCCCGCGTTCTTCAGGCGCTCGTTCTCGGCTCGCAGGCGCTCGAGCTCGGCTTGCAAATCGTCGGACACAGCGCACCTCAGGGAAAGCGGACTCCCGCGGCAATTATACGGGATGCCGCCATCTATATCGGGAAGTTTTCCCTGGACAGGGGGCGCCGCCCGCTGGTCAGATGCGCCGACCTCTGCAATACCCGGACAGGCTGCAACCACGGCGATCTCTCACGACCATCATGCGAACCGGTCTTGCTTCCCTCTGCGCGGCGTACGCCGCAATTCTGGGCCTCGCGGCGCATGCCGTGCCCTCATTCGCTCAACAGCCTTCCGCCCAACCTTCCGACCAGCAACCGACGCTGGCAACGGTCGTAGTGCAGGCCACCGCGATACCCGGCTCGTCGATCGACGCGGACAAGGTCCCCGGAAC
The DNA here is from genome assembly GCA_030038645.1 of Gammaproteobacteria bacterium. Taxonomy (GTDB): domain Bacteria; phylum Pseudomonadota; class Gammaproteobacteria; order Steroidobacterales; family Steroidobacteraceae; genus JASHUC01. Next base: position 3,292 of record JASHSR010000516.1, on the reverse strand, counting down.
GGTCCAGACCCTCACGGCCTCGGACGTGTCGCGGCAAGGAATGGCGAGCCTGACGACGGCGCTCGAGTCGCAGCTCGGCAGCGTCAACATCAACGACAACCTCGACGATCCGTTCCAGCCCGACATTCTGTACCGCGGCTTCGAGGGCTCTCCCGTGCTCGGGACGCCCGAGGGGCTCGCGGTCTATCAGAACGGCGTGCGCATCAACGAGGCGTTCGGCGACACCGTCAACTGGGATCTGATTCCGGATCTCGCGATCGAGCGCGTGGATGTCGTCAGCTCCAATCCGGTCTACGGCCTCAACGCGCTCGGCGCGGGCGTCTCGGTCACCATGAAGAACGGGTTCGACTACACGGGCGGCGACGCCGAGCTCCTCGGCGGCTCCTTTGGGCTGCGCTCCGCGGCGCTGCAGTACGGGGTGAACTCCGGCCTGCTCGGCTTCTACGTGGCGGGCCGGGCGCTCGATGAGACCGGCTGGCGCGAGTTCTCGCCGAATTCCCTGCGGCAGCTCTACACCGCGTTCAGCCTGCGCACGGACCGCGCATCGCTCGACCTGAGCTACGCGCTGGCGGATAACTGGCTGCAGGGCCAGGGCGCCGCGCCGGTGCAGGAGCTCGCGATCAGTCGGTCGCTCGTCTTCACCGGCCCACAGAACAACGTCGACCGGCTCAATTTCCTCACGCTGAACGGCTCCTTCAAGGCGACGGACACCTTGTCGCTGCAGACCGTCGCGTACTATCGGCAGTACGCGCAGAACGTCTCGAACGGGAACACGACCGATTACACGGAATGCACTCCTGCGGCGGAGTCGGACTTTCTGTGCCAGCCCGACGGCATGACGCTCCTCACCAACGCCGCGGGCATGAGCCTGCCCGACATCTCTCAGGGCGGCACCGTCCCGATCGGCGAGAACGACTTCGAGTACATACGCGCGTACGGGCGCGGCGTTGCGCTGCAGGCGACCGACACCGCCTCGATCCTCGGCCACGACAACCATTTCTCGATCGGCACGACACTGGACTACGCGAGCGTGAGCTTCTACTCCGGCGCGCAGATCGGCGTACTCAATCCTCAGCTCATCGTGGAGAGCTCGGACCTCGTCGTGGACACGCCCGAGGACTCGCCGGCCGGCATCGCGAACGGCGGGACGCCGGTGCAGCTGGATGCGCTCAACAAGTATTTCGGCGCCTACGTGACCGATACCTTCAATGTGACCCCGGCCTTCTCGCTCACGGCGAGCGGACGGTACAACCTCGCGAACATCGACCTCGAGGACCAGCTCGGCACCGATCTCACGGGCAACAACCGCTACACTCACTTCAACCCGGCGTTCGGCGGAACCTACAAGATCCTCCCGACGATGACGGCGTACGCGGGCTTCACCGAGAACAACCGCACGCCGACCACGAGCGAAATCGAGTGCTCGAACCCCTTGCAGCCGTGCCTGCTGCCCTCGAACCTCGCCGGTGACCCTCCAACGCTGCGTCAAGTGATCGCGCATACGTTCGAGCTCGGGCTGCGCGGCACGCTTCGCGGCGAGTCCGATGCGGAGGGTGCCCTCTCCTGGAACCTCGACGTCTTCCGCACGAATCTGGACGACGACATCTACGGCATCGCGACTTCAGTGAGCAGCGGATTCTTCGCGAACATCGGAGCGACTCGCCGGCAAGGAGTCGAGGCCGGCCTCACCTACAATGCGAGGAACTGGTCGTCCTACTTCGACTACAGCTACATCGATGCGACGTTCGAGTCCCCCCTGGTACTCCCGTCGCCCTCGAACCCGTTCCAGGACGCGAACGGCAACATCCAGGTCAACCCCGGCGACCGCCTGCCCGGCATTCCGCAGCATCACCTCAAGATGGGGCTCGACTACAAGATCCTGCCGCAATGGAGCGCGGGAGCCTCGCTCGTCCTCGTGAGCGATCAGTATTTCTTCGGCGACGAGTCCAATCAGCTCGCCCCGCTGCCGGGCTATCACGTGATCGAGCTGCACAGCTCCTACACGATCGCCCACCGGCTCGAGATCTTCGCCACCCTCGACAATCTGCTCAACTCGAAGTACGCGACCTACGGCATCCTGAGCGATCCCACGGGCATCGGCGCTCCGGGAATCCCGCCCAACGGCGTCACCAACGGCCCCGGCGTCGACAACCGCTTCGAGAGCCCGGCCGACCCCTTCTCGGTCTACGCCGGATTCCGGTTGTATCTCTGATCGGCGGGGCGCTCGCGCCCCTCGATGCGCGACCCTGTGCGCCGCGTGACCTGCGCCGCACGACCTGCGCCGCACGACCCTGCTCGCCGCACGACCTGCGTTGCGCACGTGCTAGGATGGCGCTTCGAGCGGAGGGAAGCGTCATGAGCGCACCGGCCGGTCCGATTCCGAGCGACACCCCCCAGATCACCCCTCAGGCCTCCGGAACCGGCGGCGACCGCGCTCGGCTCGCGGAGCTGTCCGCCGTCGCGGCCGTGGCGGCAATTGGAGGCGGCGACATCAGGGCCGAGGACTACGCCGAGGCACTGCTCGAGCGCGCCGCGCAGTGCACCGATCTCAATGCGTTCCGCACCTTGCGCCCCGACGAGGTAAGAGAGTCGGCGCGCGAGGCCGACCGGCAGCGCCTCGCGGGCCGGCCTCTCGGCCGGCTGCACGGCCTTCCCATTCCGGTCAAGGACAGCATCAATACGCGCGCGCTCCCCACCTCGAACGGCACGCGCTCGCTCGAGCACTTCCGCCCGCGAGCGGACGCGGGCGTTCTCGGGCCGCTCCTCGCCGAAGGCGCCTTCGTGATGGGCAAGACGAGCCTGCACGAGCTCTCGTGCGGCTGGACCTGCAACAACGCGACGTTCGGTGCCGTGCGCAACCCCTACGACCCGACGCGCACGCCCGGCGGGAGCAGCGGTGGCTCCGCCGCCGCCGTCGCCGCGGGAATGGCTCCGCTCGCCCTCGGGGAGGACACCTACGGCTCGATCCGCCTGCCGGCCTCGTTCTGCGGACTCACCGCACTGCGTCCGACGCATGGGCGCTACCCCAACGATGGCGTCATGCCTCTCTCGCGTGACAAATTCGATCAGGTGGGTCCGCTCGCCCGCTGCGTGGCGGACATCGCGCTCTTCGATTCGGTCGTGACGCGCCGGGAGAGGCCCGTCACCGCGCTCGCGCTCGCCGGCATCCGCGTCGGCATCTCGCCTCGACATCTCGCCGCCGGCATCGACCCCGAATGCGAGCGGCTCGCGCAGGAGGCTCTGCTGCGGCTACGCGCCGCAGGCGTCACGATCGTGACCGCCGAGCTGCCGC
>JASHSR010000515.1 GCA_030038645.1 Gammaproteobacteria bacterium | reverse complement strand
GCGTGCGGATCGCCGCATCGGCCAGCGCGTAGCCCCAGTTGATCAGCCGCTGCTGAGTCCGGTGATCCATTGCCCGCAGACGAGTGCCAATGTGCGCTAGAGATTGGGTCGTCGCTCCATCCGTGCACATGGGCGGTGTGGCCGTGTATTCGCCGATGAGCGTGTTGATTCCCCAGTAGGCTCCCTCGTACGTCTTTGTCTGCAGATCCCTGATCAGCATGCGCTTGCGCAGAGCACGCGTTTGGTCGATGAGAATGTCGCGGACCCTACCCAGTTGGCCTGGCCAGTTGCGCCAGGGGCTGCGCTGGAAGGCAAATGGCGCACCGGCGTCACTTACCAGGACACAGGCCATGTTTCGCCAGAGCGCCTCGATCCCCATATTGTCGTAGACGCCGCCGTCCCCGAGAAACAGCCGAGCGCGAATGCGGTCAGCGTGCTCCAGTCCTCTTAGATGGGACTTGTCGCCCCATTTTCGGGGGTCGGTACGCAGACGAAGAGGTGAGAGAAACGGTGGAAAGCCCGCGGAAGCGGCGAGCGCCGTGCCGAGGCTGATATCCAATTCGCGCAGTGTGCCGAGCTTCCAGTCGTACAATCCCTCGCGACTGAAACGAAAGCTCGATCCGGTTTGAAAACACGTCGCATAGAACACGAAGTCCGGACCCACGCCAGGGGGCGGCAGATCGGCAAGCCGCGCGATGCGGCCGTGGGAATCCTTCACCAGTCGTCGGTCGTACGCTCGGCGGGTTACTCCCGCGGCCGTCACAAGGGGGATGAGCGCGCAGAGGCCCGCCTTCCAGTCAAGGGTCGTCGTGCAGAATGCGCGCAAGCGAGACACGACGATGGCTTCGAAATTCGTCGCACGTCCGGTCGAATCGAACTCGAGCTCGCCCCACCTCGCGGCAAGCACGCCGGCTGTAAGGGAGCCTCCGGAAACGCTGGTGATTCTATGCAGCGACTTGAGCCAGCCCAGCTCATTCATACGCCACAAGGTCCCGAGACCGAACAGAGAGGCCCGAAAGCCGCCGCCGGACAAAGCCAGGCCCATTCCGCTGCGCTGACCCGGGGGAGCGGTGAGAATCTGCTCCTCGGCAGGTAATGCCGCCTGCTTCGAGGCCGGCATGCTCCCCGCGATCGCGCTGGGTGAAGTAGGCCCGGAGGCTTCGGGCATCCGATGGCTTCTTTACGGCTAAGCTCGGAAACGGGATGATAACACTGCGGCACGACGACCGAATCTTTCTGGATCAGCACCGTTTGAACTCCGCCTGACGGGAAACAAGGGGAGCGCGTGAGAGCTGAACTCTGGGTGTTCCGCGTAGAGGAGGGACTCGGGAACGCGTGCGCTTTGATATTTCCCGACGGCAGCGGCGCTGTGATCGACTGGGGCACTTGTCGGGAGCAGCCGCTTGAGGACTTGGCAGGCTTGCTCAACCGAGTGCGAGAGCCGCGGCTACGGTTTGTCGCGGCAACCCATCCTCATGCCGATCACACGCTGGGCTTGGAGCTACTCCTGAGCCGCTTACATGAGCGCGGCGTGCGAATCGTATTGCACGTCTTTCGTGGGCGCGTGCTTCGCGGCCTTTGCGCAAAGGGCAAGTGCTTCGGGGGCCCCTCAACGTGCGGACCCGGCAACGGTCGGCAGTGGCGTCTCATAGCGACGCAGCTCCCGTTCTTCTTGCTCATCGAGCGCGGCATCTCGCGGGGGCTCTACGGCTGGCAGAACGGTCGAAACACGCACGCCAGGGGCATATTCGGTCTCATATAGCATGAGCGGATCACCCTCGGCACTAACGCCTATGTCCGCGAGCTGATCCGCATCTACGGCACGGAGCTCTTCGCGAGCCTGCGCTTCGTTCCACACGGACATCAGCGCGTCACTCCCTTCAACACGCACGAGGCGGCCTGGCAAGCGCGTGAAGCGTTGCTCGGTACGACTGAAGTTCCGCCACTGTTCACGCTGCCGTTCGGCCAACTGCCAGAAACGGTCGTCCTCGAGCATCAGCCGTGCGAGAAGACGATTGACGCACACCGAGAGGCGTGTTCCGTCACTGACCGAATCGAAATGTGACCTTACGAAATCCGCGATGTATGACTCAAGCTGCGGGGCTTGGCCGCCGGTGGCAAAGTCCAGTACGCCGTATCGCTGCATATCCCGCTCAAACATTTGAGCCGCAGCGGGCGTCGTTCCAGACACGCGCACATAGGGAAGGAGGAACGAAGGTTCGATTCGGGTACGACCGGCTCGACCCAAGTAAAGGTCGCGAAACTCCTTCACCCGCAATTGGCCGCGAGCGGCCTCACGCAACTTCTCGCGAGCCCGCCGTGCCCCGAACAGCATGGCCAGCACTCCGTCCCCTGTGGTCGAGGCGATGAGCGGCAGTTCTGTGATTCGGTCATACATGGTGCGAGTCCTTACATGCGCCAGAATAGCGTATGAATAGGCGGGCGGGAAGCAAACAGGGCCAACCCGTTCCACTGCTGCCAATGGATTTCATGCGCTATTTTGGCGTATGAATAATCCGCTGTCTACTCATCTATGTAACCTATTATTTTAAGTGACTTTATGGTCGATGGAATGCGGCGTCTCACCGTGGGGTCGATTCGCTTGTCGAACAGCCGGATCACCCGATCGATGGCCTCGAGATCGCGCCTGGCGCCGGCGATCGTCTGGGCGACGTCCTCAGCAATGCGTTCGAGATGGATAATTTGACCCGCGGTTCTGGCCCCGCAGGTCCCCGAGGAACACGGCGTTCGTATGGCGCTTGGGCATCTGGGGCATCCTCCGAGGGTACCCCGCGCCTAGCACCGACCCGTCTAGCCTACCCCCTCGTCTTGGCCCCGGAAGGGACGCGTTTTCGCCTTCCTTGGGCATGTGCGTAGTAACACCCTTGGACGGCATCACGCTCGTGCCGCCGCGCTCACGGAGCGCGCTCGGGATCGGATGAACATCGGGCCGAGTCCTCGCCGTGAGGCTAAGATATCCGTTTCGACCATGCGGACCGTTCGACCACCGCGCCGGGCGAACAGGGAGGAGGCGCCCGGTGACCTTGGCGTCTCGAGCCGAGAAGAATGAGCACCGGTTCTACTGCGATCCTGGCGAGCGCCATACTCGATGACGATGCGTGCGAGGACCTGCTGCGCCGCATCGAGCGGCGCGGGGTCGCTTCTATCCGGGGACCGGCGCTTCGCCGGCTCGCGTTGGCGAAAGGATAGCGCTTGGGACGCGACATCTTCGTCAGCTACTCGCAGCCCGACCGCGATTGCGCGGTCGAGCTCACCCAGCGCGTCGAGGCCGAAGGTCTCAGTGTGTGGATCGCGCCCCGCGACGTGTCTCCCGGCGCCGATTGGGCCACGGAGATCATCGATGCCTTGTCGGACGCGCGGATCATGGTGCTCGTCTTTTCCGCCAGCACGAACGACTCACCGCAGGTGCGGCGCGAAGTCGAGCGTGCCGTGCACAAGCAGCTGCTGATCCTGCCGTTTCGCATCGAGGACGTGGAGCCGTCAAAGAGCCTGGAATACTTCTTGAGCGCGGAGCACTGGCTCGATGCCTTTCCGCCCCCGCGCCAGCCCTACTATGCCCAGCTGTGCGCGCATCTGAAGCGGTTGATGGGGGGCACGGCGGCGACAGTCGCCGCGCCGGCGGTCCCCGCCGCGGCGGGCCATTCCGCATCACCGCTGGCGCCGAGCCGCTCCGGCGGCGCCGCGAGAATCGGCAGTACCGCAGGAGCAGGGGCGGCGCGTTCGGTCGCCGTGCTGCCGTTCGCGAACCTGTCTTCCGATCCCGAGCAGGAGTACTTCTCCGACGGGCTTTCCGAGGAGCTCATTCACCAGCTCGCCAACCTGAAGGGCCTGCACGTCGCCGGACGGACGTCCTCCTTCTCGTTCAAGGGCAAGCAGGAAGACCTGCGGATCATCGGAGAGAAGCTCGGCGTCAGGCACCTGCTCGAAGGCAGCGTCCGCAAAGCCGGCAACCGCCTGCGCATCACCGCCCAGCTCGTGAGCTGCACCGACGGCTATCATTTGTGGTCGGAAACTTTCGACCGTACGCTCGACGATCTCTTCGCGATCCAGGACGACATTGCTCGCCTGGTCGCGAGAGCGCTCAGCGTCACGCTCGGCGTCGGCCAGGTGCTGGCGCTCGGCGGCACGCGAAGCGTCGAGGCCTACGATCTGTACCTGCGCGCAAGGTCGCATTTTCGCTTGATGGGAGCGGCCGAGCTGGAGCGCGCCGCCGGGTTGTATCGGGCCGCCATCGCAATCGATCCCGGCTTCGCCCTCGCCTGGGCCGGGCTCGCGGATACGATGGTGTCGACCATGGTCTTCTCGAGCCAGAAGTCCGACCCCGGGCACCGCGCCTTGGAGCAGGCGCTCGAGCGCGCGATGGCGCTCGAGCCGGATCTCTGGTCGAGCCATTCGGTGAGCGGCATTCACAAGCGCTGGCAGCACAAGTGGTGGGAAGCCGAGCAAGCGGCGCGCAAGGCGGTGGAGCTCGCGCCGGCGTCGGAATGGGCGCCGCGATTCCATCTGGCGGCCGGTTTCATGGCCGTGGGGCGCATCAAGGAGTCGATCCCCCTGTTCGAGTCGGCGCGCCAGGCGGACCCCTTGGTGCTCAACATCACGACCTTGCTGCAAATCACCCGGTACAGTGCGGGAGATGAAGCCGGCGCGGAGGCCGAATATCGTCTCAGCCAGGGTCTCGAGGGCGAACGAGAGGGCGCCGAGGAAATCGCGGTGTTCCGCGCCTTGGGGCGCGGCGCCTCGCTCCCGGCGATTCGGGAGCAGATGCGCCGATATCTCTCCTTGTCGACGATTCGAATGCGCGTTTTGCACGACCTGCTCGATGCGCTCGATCGGCCGGACGTGGCGCGAGTCCAGCTGCGCCAGGCCTTCGAGGACCCCGAGAATCGCGAGATCGCCCTGAGGCAGTTCAAGATCGCGATGTGGGCCGCGCAATTCGACGACGCCGACCTCGCGCTCGCCGCAGCGCGCCGCGCGTATGTCGAATTGCGATCGCCGCTCGTGCAGCTCATCTGGACGCCGCCGTACCGCAAGGTACGCCGGGACCCGCGCTTCAAGGAGCTGCTGCGCGACTTGGGGATCGTCGACTACTGGCGCGAGACGGGGAAGTGGGGCGATTTCGTGCGCCCCGTGGGCCACGATGACTTCGAAGTGTCCTGAGGGCGGCTCGGCTCGCCCGCAACGCGGCTCGCCCGCAACGCCGATCCGGTACTTGCTTATTTGAGCGCTTGCCCGCGCGAGGGCTTCGAGGCCGCGCCGCTCACGGCAGGTCGGTGGTGCCCATCAAATAGCGGTCGCACTCCCGCGCGGCGCCGCGGCCCTCGTTGATGGCCCACACGATGAGGCTTTGGCCGCGGCGGCAGTCGCCCGCGGCAAAAACACCCGGCACGCTCGTCGCGAACCGGCCATGCTCGGCGGCGACGTTGCTGCGCGCGTCGCGCGCGACGCCGAGGTCGGAGAGCAAAGAGGCCTCCGGCCCGAGAAAGCCCATGGCGAGCAGGACGAGCTGCGCGGGCCGCGTCTGCTCGCTGCCGGGGACCTCCGCCGGAGCAAGGCGGCCGTTCGCGCCGGGCTCCCACCTCACTTGCACGGTGGCCAGCGACTGCACGCGGCCGCTCGAATCGCCGAGCAGCCGCTTGATGGTGGTCGCGTACACGCGCGGGTCCGAGCCGAACTTCGCCGCGGCCTCCTCCTGGCCGTAGTCGAGCCGATAGATCCTCGGCCACTCGGGCCAGGGGTTGTCGGACGCGCGCTCCATCGGCGGGCGCTCGAGGATCTCGAACTGCGTCAAGCTCCGGCAGCCTTGCCGCATCGCCGTGCCGACGCAGTCCGTGCCGGTATCGCCGCCCCCGATGACCACTACATCGAGGTCGCGGGCGTGGATGGGCGCGTTGTCCGCGCCGCCGTCGAGGAGCGACTTGGTGCTGCCCGTCAGGTACTCCATCGCGAAGTGCACCCCTTCGAGGTTGCGCCCCTCCACGGGAAGATCGCGCGGGACCGTTGCGCCAGTGCAGATCACGACGGCATCGAAGTCCCGGCGCAGCAGCATCGCCTCGACGTTCTCTCCGACGTGCGCGTTGCAGAGGAACTTGACGCCTTCCTGCTCCATCAGCTTGATGCGTCTCAGCACCACGTCGCGCTTGTCGAGCTTCATGTTCGGGATGCCGTACATGAGCAGGCCGCCGGGGCGGTCCTCGCGCTCGAGCACCGTGACAGAGTGGCCGGCGCGGTTGAGCTGCGCGGCCGCGGCGAGTCCCGCGGGACCCGAGCCGATCACCGCCACCTTCTTGCCGGTGCGCACGGGGGGCGGCATGGGAACCACCCAGCCCTCCTCCCAACCGCGGTCGATGATCGCGCTCTCGAGCGTCTTGATGGTGACCGGAGGGCTGGTGATGCCGAGCACGCACGAGCCCTCGCAGGGCGCGGGGCACACGCGCCCGGTGAACTCGGGAAAATTGTTCGTCTTGAGCAGCCGCTCGAGCGCCTCGCGCCACAGGCCGCGGTAGACGAGGTCGTTCCACTCCGGGATCAAGTTGTTGATGGGACAGCCCGATGCGCCCCCGTTCATCAGCTTTCCCGTGTGGCAGAAGGGCACGCCGCAATCCATGCAGCGCGCGGCCTGGTGCCGCAGGCGCTTCTCGTCCATGTGGAAGTGGAATTCCTTCCAGTCGCGCACCCGCTCGAGGGGCGCGCGGTCGACGGGAAGCTCCCGCAGGTACTCGATGAATCCGGTCGGCTTTCCCATCCGATCAGTTCCCGCTCACGCGCGCGAGGTCGCGGGCGTTCTCCTCGAACGCGGCCATCACGGCTTCCTCGCCGCTCAAGCCCTGCTCTTGCGCGCGCTTGATGCAGGCGAGCACCCGCCGGTAGTCCTTCGGGATCACCTTCACGAAGCGTGCGACCGCCGTCTCCCAGCGCTCGAGCACCTGCGCGGCGCGCGCGCTGCGCGTGTACGCGAGATGGCGCTCGATCATGCCGCGGACTTCCGCGATCTCCTCCGGATCGTCGAGCCGCTCGGACACGACCATTTGAGTGTTGAGGCGATCCGGGAAATCGCCGGCCTCGTCGAGCACATAAGCGATCCCGCCCGACATGCCGGCGCCGAAGTTACGCCCGGCCGAGCCGAGCACGACGACGCGGCCGCCCGTCATGTATTCGCAGCCGTGGTCGCCGACCGCCTCGATGACAGCGCGCACGCCGCTGTTGCGGACGCAGAACCGCTCGCCGGCCATGCCGCGGATGTAGGCCTCGCCGGCGGTCGCGCCGTAGAACGCCACGTTGCCGATGATGATGTTCTCCTC